>JALHFX010000171.1 GCA_022837595.1 Propionibacterium sp. | reverse complement strand
AGCTTCCTGCCGCTGCTCTTCCTGGGCATCCGCGCCAATCGGATAGCCCGGAATGGGGCGACCGGTGAGGTGTCTGGCCTGGGGATCCCCGTGGTGCGCCCGGCTCCAGGTACGGCCGGAGCCCCAGGTGGATCCGGCGAGATACTGGCGGCACAGGCCGGTACTCGGCCCGCCGAGATCACCCAACCGAAGCTCTGGTCACCACGCCAAGGGTTTGCGGCGCTGCTCGCGGTCGGGCTGGCAGTGACGGCCGGACTGATCGTCAACCACACCGGGCCCGCAGACGTGCCACAGACCGGCGAGATCGTCCGGGTCTCGGTAAGTGCCAAGGACATGCGATTCACACCCAACCAGATCGAGGTTGATCCTGGCGACCGCGTGGTGATCACGCTGGTCAACGATGATCCGACGACCGCACACGATCTGTGGATCGCCGGACATTCCACTGCCCGCTTGGCCCCCGGCCAAAGTGAGGAACTCGACCTCGGAGTTATCACAGCCTCGACCCAGGGCTGGTGCACGATCGCCGGCCACAAACAGATGGGGATGACCTTCGATATCTGGGTCAACGGTGAAGCCCCGGCGTCCGCAGATCACGGTAGCCATACGAGTGGCGAGACGATCACGGTCGACCCCGATGCGACGCTGGCAGGGGCCATCGATCCGGTGCTCGCTCCGCTGAGCGACAACCCCGTACACGAGATCACATTGACCGCCACCGAGGTGCCTCTCGAGGTGGCGCCCGGTATCTGGCAGACGCGTTGGACCTTCAACGGTTCATCGGTCGGGCCAACCTTGCACGGCAGGATCGGCGATGTCTTCGAGATCACTTTGGTCAACGACGGAACGATGGGTCATTCCATCGACTTCCATGCCGGTGAGCTCGCTCCGGACGAGCCGATGCGCACGATCCCACCCGGCGAATCATTGGTTTACCGTTTCACCGCGAACCGGGCAGGCATCTGGATGTATCACTGTTCGTCCATGCCGATGAGCAGTCATATCGCAGCGGGGATGCATGGTGCGGTGATCATCGAGCCGGACGACCTGCCGCCGGTGGACCGCAGCTACGTGCTGGTGCAATCGGAGATCTACCTGAACTCGGTGGCCGCTAGCGCCCAGGATGCGGACGAAGTGAATGCGGACAAGATCGCGGCGGGCCTGCCCGACCTGATGGCCTTCAATGGTGTCGCCTTTCAATATGACCAGTTCCGCTTGAACGCGAAGGTCGGCGAGCGTATCCGTTTCTGGGTCGTGGACGCGGGCCCCAACCGAGCCAGCAGCTTTCATATCGTGGGTGGCCAGTTCGACACTGTCTATCTCGAAGGCGGATACCACCTGAAGCAGGGGGTGGATGCTTTCGGTCAGGTCGGAGGCGGAGCTCAAGCGCTCGGTTTGCAGCCGGCTCAGGGTGGTTTCGTGGAGATCGTCTTTCCTGAGGCCGGGAACTATCCGATCGTCACGCACGCGATGAGCGATGCTGAAGCGGGGGCCCACGGCTTCGTCCAGGTGACCGATGATTGAGGTGAGCAGAGCCCGCAGGGAATCCGAGCATGAGGAGGTCAGCGATGACCATTTATCTGTTGAAACGCATCTATGAGGATGTAGCCGATAGTGATGGCTATCGGGTGCTGGTTGACCGGTTGTGGCCGCGCGGCATCTCGAAGGAGCGCGCCGCGCTGGACGAGTGGCGCCGTGAGCTGGCGCCCAGCGCTGAACTACGGACCTGGTACGGTCACAAACCCGAACTATTCGATGAGTTCGCGAAACGCTACCGGGACGAGCTGAACGCCTCGGGTGAGGCGAGCAAATTCGCCGCAGAGATGGCGTCCAAGCCGACGGTCACTTTGCTGGTGGGTGCGAAGGAAGTGGGAATCAGCCAAGGGGCAGCATTGCGCGATCTGCTATCAGAGTTGTAGTCCTGGTCCCTGCTTTGCACCTATACCCAGGCGGCTAACCGATCGAAGGCTTCCTCGATCTCCTCGGGTGAACCGGCTGTGCTGATCCGGATGAACCGGCTGCCGGCAGTGGCTGGATCGCAGCCGGGGACCACCGGCGCGAAATCGATGCCCGGCGTCAGCGTGACTGCGGTCTCGTCCAGCACCTTCAGGCACCAGGACAGTGAGTCGGTAGTCAGGTGAGATATATCCGGGTAGACGTAGAAGGCCCCGTCGGGCACCACGACATCGTCCACACCGATCTCGGGAAGCCTGCGCAGCACCAGATCGCGGTTGCGCCGGTATTTCGCAACGTGAGCCTCCAGCTCGGGTCGGGCTCGCGCGCTGAAGGCGTGAATTGCGGCAAGCTGAGACAGCGTCGGGGTCGATAGGTTCAGATTGCTGAGCAATAACTCGACCCGCCTGGCCAAGTCATCGGGCACCACCAGCCAGCCGATCCGCCAGCCGGTCATGCAGTAGTACTTGCTGAACGAGCCCACCGCAACGTGGTTCGAGGAACTCTGCAG
>JALHFX010000058.1 GCA_022837595.1 Propionibacterium sp. | reverse complement strand
GAACAAGCCCGATCCCACCACAACCAGATCCGCGTCCATGACTCTCCTGACGTACTCGCGCGGCACCGGCTCGGCACCTTCAGACAATCTACCTGAATCGGGCCGTGAGTCGCTCTTCCGGGTGCGATCCCGTCGTGCCCGGAGCACCCGGCATCGGCGGCCAAACACCAGGAGAACCTGTTCACAACCTCACCGGGCAACACGACTAATGGCCCGGACGACGAGCAATCTTGCGCAGGGCATCTCGCGCGCTGACGACCTTGCTGCCGGGGTCATCGGAGCCCGGCTCTGCCAGCTGCCGCTCGATCTGATCCAGGCGTTCCAAGATGAGGTCGAGCTTGGCGTCGACCTCCTTGAGCAAGGGGTCCGGGCCGACCAGCTCGGCCATCCGCTGCGCGAGCCCGTCGGCTTCCCGCTCCACCGTCTTCGCGATGAACATCGGCAGTCCGATGCCGTTCTGGGCGGTCCACTCACGCAAGTACGCGTCGCGCAGCGCCAGGTCGTAGTCGCGGTGCGCGTCACCGAGGGCGAACATCGAGTTGCTGCTCGCGCCGGTCGAGTCCGGACGCTGACGCCAGTCGGCCAGCCCGCGATCGATGTAACCCACCCGGAGCTGCTGCAGGAGCCGCAGATAGAACTCGTAGTCACCGACCACCGGGAGCTGCTCGTTGTACAACCCGATCTGCTCGTGCACCTCGCGACGGTAGAGCACCGAGATCGGCACCATCCGGTTGACCTTCATGAAGTCGATCAACCGGGCACCGCGCAATTCGGCCCAGTACGGAAACCGGTGGTACTCCACGTAATCGGCTCCGACGAGACGTTCGAGCACCACATCCGTGCTGACCGCCACGGCCTGCTCATCGCGATGAGCCCTCAGATGCGCCTCGGTCTGCTGCAAGAAGCAGGGCTGCCAGGAATCGTCGTCGTCATGAATCACCACGAACTCGCTGACCGAGTTCGCCAGACCCAGATTGCTGGCCGCCTCCATGCCGTGCGAGACCGGATTGTGGATGACGCTCAGGCGTCCCTCCAGATCGTGCGCGTAACGGGCCAGCACCTGCTCGACCGGCTCGCGGGTCCCCGCATCGTTGACCACCACCAACTGCCAGTCGGCGGCGGTTTGGGCGAGCACGTCCTGGACGGCCCGGTCGAGCATCACGGCTCGGTCACGGGTTCGCATGATGATCGCGGTGGCCGGTTCGGCGCTCGCAGGCACCGTCAGACCGAAACTCGCGATCTTCGCCTGCAGATTCGCGCTGAATCGCGCGACGGTTGCCACCGGGTCGAGGGCCTTGCGGGATTGATCGCGGCGGGTCACAGCGGCAGCCACCCGATCCCACCACCGGGCCGCCTCCTCCAGTCGTCTGGCTCGCACCGAGACCGACCGTTCGCGCTCCGAACCGGCGGCAGCCACGAGTTCGTCCAGCAGACCCGGGAGCGTTTCGGACGCACGCCCGGTCTGTGGGTCCCACAGCGCGGCGAAGGGGACTGCCGCATCGGCCCAGCCCCAATTGCGCAGAGCACCATCGATGCGGCTCAGCCCGCGGCGGTCCAGACCGATGGGCAGCACCGCCGCCCCGGCGAGCAGCCCGAAGACGACCGGATGGACTCGTGTCGTCACCACCCACTGGCATCGGGTGAGTCGCTGGGACGAGGCCGTGCCCTTCTCGATCGGGGCGACCGACACCGGGCGCGAGCAGCGGCGGGCTACTGCCTGATGGACTTCTTGATCGGACCCGTCACCCTCGGAGTCAGCCGACTGCGGAATGAACTCGACCTCGGCACCGGTGCGCTCCGCGAGCCCGTCGATCACCGCGGCCATCACATTCAGGTAGTCGTCGTCAGGGAATGGCCACTGCTGCGCGTCCAGACTCACGCCGATCCGGTTGGCTTGGGGGGCCGTGCAATCGACATCCAGCAGTACCGCGTCGTCCATGGTCTGGAAGATGGCCGGATGACCCGGACGAAGCTGCTTCGCTGCCCGGTAGCTGTCGGCATCGCGAAGCCCCACCAGGCTGCACAGATCCAGCAACTCCGCCAGCACCTCCCGGTCGCTGACCGAAAGGTCCGGGCCGATGCTCTGCCCGGTGAGGATCACCGGTTTGCCTTGGCCCGCCACGATCAGCGCCGTTGCCAGGCGTTCGTACAGCAGCCAGCCCAGGCGGGAGTTCAGCGCGCCGCCACCGCCGATGACCAGCGCATCCACGCCACGCAGCTGGTCGATGATGGTGAAGACCTTGTCGCCGGCGGGCAGGGCTCGCCGATCACCGGCCAGCACCGCGCGGATCTCGGCCAGATAGCGCTGCCGGTCTGCGGGCAGCCAGGGGAACTCCAGCGCGAGGATCCGCTCGTCCGACGGCTGCCGGCCGGAAACGCGATGGTGGCCCCGGCAGATCGGGACCACCTCGATGTCCCTCGACTGCAGTTGCTCTGCGCTCGAGGCGAGGATCGCCTCATTGCCGAGGCGATCGGCGGCCTGACTGGTATCGCAGAGCAGTGCGACTCGCATGAAATCTCCTCGAGAAGGGAGCCGGTTGATTCATGCACGCAGGCGGTCGACGTGGACGGATGCGGCAACGGCTACATTCTCGCAGTCTGCGAGCGTTGCTGACTACCCGGAGCCGCCACCACGGCGTGGCGCTCCGGGCAGGCCGGGAACTGCAGTTGCTGATCGAGGGGATCCTGTTCGCCGAACTGAACAGCTGCTTCGGCTACTGGGATGCATAGACCTCGAATTCGGCCAGGCCGACCTCATAGGTGGACGACGAGACGGAATCGACCTTGAACTGGACGCTGGTGATCTTCTTGGGATCGAAGGAGACGGTGGTGGCAGTGCCATCGTTGTTCAACTGGCCCACAGCGATGGTGGATCCATCGGAGAAGACCAAGGTTCCCGAGAGCACCTGATCGTCGAGGTTCGGACGGTCGTACAGCACGATCTTGTTGACGGTCACCGCCGACGACCAGGTCAGCGTGATCCAACTGCCCGCCTTGCCACGATCGGTCGCCCATTCCTTGGTGGCGTCGGCGGGGTAACCGGAGATCACCCCATCGACCGCTTTGGCGGCTTTCGAGCTGGACTGCTGCGACGAGGCGGTGACCTTCACCGTGGACTGCCGTGCAACATTGGTCGCCGTGCTGGGCGCGCTCGTGGTGGGCGCCGTGGTCGTGGGCGCCGTCGTGGTGGGCGCCGTGGTCGTGGGCGCCGTCGTGCTGGGCGCCGTCGTGCTGGGCGCCGTGGTGGTGGGCGCCGCGGTCGTCGGTGCACTCGTCGTCGTGCTGGGTGCGGTACTCGCAGCGGTGCCCCATGCCTCGAACTCGGCCAGGCCCACGTTCTCGGTCTTGCTGGCGACCTTGGTGATCTGGAGCTGGACGCTGGTCACGGTCCGGGCAGTGAAGCTGACCGTCGTGGCGCTGCCATCGTTGTTCAGCTGCCCCACAGCCACCGACGACCCGTCCGAGAAGACCAGTGTTCCGGCAGTGATCCGGTCATTGCTGTTCGGCCTGTCGTACAGCACCACCTTGCTCAGGGTCACCGGGGTGTTCCACGTGAGCGTGATCCAGCTGCCGGCACCACCGCCATCGGTTGACCACTCGTTGGAGTCGTAGCCCGGATAGCCCTTCGCCACCCCGTCCACGGCCTTCTTGCCTTCCTGCCCGGCAACCTCGGACGACTGGGTCACCGTCGCGCCCACCATCGCCAGATTGGACAATGCCGACGAACTCCCAGAAGACGACGCGCTCGTTGAAGGCGCGCTGGAGGAACTGGCAGCGGAAGCGCCCGTCACGGTGATGGTTACGGAGTCGGTGGAACTCGTACCGCCGCTGGTCGCGGTCAATGTGAAGACGTAGCTGCCCGCCGTGGTGGGCGTGAACGTCGCGGTGGACGCGCTGGTGCTGCTGAGCGCGACCGTGGTTCCGGAGGTCTGTGACCAGTTGTAGGTCAACCCGCTCACCCCCGTCGATCCCGTGCCGTTCAAGGTGACCGTGCTGCCCGCGGTGACCGTCTGATCGAGGCCGGCATTTGCAGCGGCCGCGTCGCCATTGATGGCAATTACGTACTGCCGTGCGAGCCAGCCGCGTTGCTGGTACTCGCTGATATCGACCTCGTCGTCGTACTTGGCGTAGGTCGTGAATATTGAGGTCTTGCGGGTCAGATCGCTCGAAGCAATATTGGCCGGCCAAGCACCATTGAGAAGGAAATCGCCGTACCCCAGGTAAGAACTCAGGACGCAGTCGTTCGTGTAGTAACCCGTTGCATCTCGTGCCAGGAAAGCGACGGCGTGATGATCGTAATGATCCTGGTCGCCACCGTAATAGGTCACATAGTCCTGGGTGCGCACCCAGGTGTAGTCGTTGTCCTGGATGGCGGCGAGCAGGGAATTACGCAAAGTGGTCGACGTATAGGATGTGCTGCCGTCCACCGCGGTGACCGTCGAGATGGCGCCCGTGAGCAGCCGGTAGAGGCTCTGATACCCCTGGGCAGCAGATCCGGTGCCCAGCGGGAAGCCGTCCGGCAGGCGCATGAAGATGAGCGTCACGTTCGGCGCGCTCTTGAGGGTACGCATCCGAACCGACTTGCCGGCAAGCGAAATCGTGCTGGTCGTCCACGAGTTGGAGACACCGGCGGCCTGGGCCCAGGCCGCCTCGGCGCCCGACTCGCGTGACTGCCAGTAATCGTCTTCGTAGCCGCTGTCGCCCGCTGTCACATAGACGGTGCGCACACAGCGTCCCTGGTCGACGTCACGCAGAATGTCAGGACTCTGAAACAGCAGGTCATCGTCTTGGTGCGCGATGATCTGAATGGCGCCGCCACTGCACTCGGTGCCGATGACATCGGCCGAAGCCTGTGCGGTGAATGTGAATTGCGCGGCTGCCAATGCCAAAGCCAAAGCCGCCACGATCGCCAACCAGCGCCGATAGAAGTATCGACCGCGCAATTCCTTCGTCTTCATCGTTCTCCTGCCCGAGTGACTGATCACAGGCATCCGGGCGAAGGGATCTCCCCCAATACCTCTGTCGACGCAGAGGAACGTAACACTTCACTATTGGAAATAGGTGCCCAGATCGACCCTCCAGCGGTACTCACAGCACGAGCACAGCAAGTCACAGGTTGCAGATCGGCCCTGCCGGTGAGTGCCCGAGATCAATCGTCGGCGGCGGCGCGGCGGGGTTTGGCACCCCTGGCGACCACGAGCCCCTGCGCGGCGGCAGCCAGGATGGCCATCAGCAGCACCGGCACCGCCACGCCGTAGCCGGGCGCTGTGAACTCGATGCTCACCACTGCGTCCGACAGCTCCGCCGGCAGGTCGACTCGCAGCAGGCCGGCCGAATTGGTGATGATCGGCGTCTCCTCGCCGTTGACGGTCGCCGTGTATCCGGGCCAAGCGAGCCGCGCGAAGGTCAGCGATCCGCCGCTTGAGCCGGTCGAGACGCGCAGTATCTCGCTGGTGTCGGACGAGGACGCAGCGGCCACGCTCACCCCATCAGCAACCGAAAGCCTCGAATCCGGCCACGGAAGCGGGCTGTCACGGACGAAAACCGCCACCCATTCATTGGTCTCGGCCAGGCGCCAGCCCGGTGGCGGCTCGAATTGCGCGACGCCCGGGACCAGGCGGTTCTCGACGAGCACCGTGTTCATCTTCGTGGCATCCACGAAGCGAGCTCCGCCTGCATCCGGCAGGGCCCCGAAGGCGACATTGAACGCCTCTGGGCACGTTGCCCCTGCGTAGCTGATGCACAGTGCTCCCGCAAAAACGTCGAAGCCCAGCCCGGTGTAGCTCGTGGTGCTTTCGACCCCGAACGCTCCCGGCATGCTGCCGAACAGCAACCATCCGCCCGCCTCCTCACGGACCTGGGTTGCCGTGACATCAATCTGCGCGACCTGCAGCAGCGGGCCTTGCACGCGCCCTCGATAATCCGCCGCGGCCGCGGCACTCGATGGGAGGCGGAACTGCCACAGTGTGCCGTCGGTGCTGTACGGCATCCAGATGATCTGCAGCACAAGGGTGGCAAGCGTCCCAGCAATGAACAGGCCCGGCAGAAGCCGCTCCGCCTTCAACGCAAAAACGATCATCACCCCGATGAGCGCGACCTGCACGATCAAGCCAACCAGATGACGCTCCGCCACGTCGTGAGCCATCAGGAACGCGATGAGAGCTCCGGCAAACGCGATGACTACACTTCCTGCGGCACGAAGCTTCCAGGCATCGGTCCGCACACCCTGCGACCATACGACGGCAACGATCACAAAGGACGCCAACCACACGTACTCCAGCAACCGCACCGGCCAACGGAACATCCAGATCTGCGAAGGGCCCAAGGCCAGCACCAGATAGACACCGAGCACCCACCACAACCCGGCCATCTGCCTTGCCTTGGTGCGGGACGCCGACCAGTTCAGCCACGGCAGGATCGGCAAGAGGAACCACGCCGAATAAGCAACCGGAACGCTGCTGCCATACACTCTCCAAACGAAGAGGTCCGGCAACATGGTTGATGTGGAGGTCCCCATCAACATGAGGGAATTGATTGCCAGGTCACCATCGTTGACGATGCCTTTGGCAGTGCGCCACCCCACCTCCGCGGTGAGCAGCAGCGGCAGATACGCCACCAGCGCGGTGCACCCCACCAGGCCACCCATCAGGACGAGCTTCCACAACGCTCGGAACTGCCGGTGCAGCAGGGCCTCAAGCGCAAGACCCATCAACACGATGACCGCGGACAGCGCCCCGTAAGGGTTGCCATTGGTTATCAGGAGGTAGCCGAAGATGAACCCGATGAATGGATTGAGGCGACCATTCAGCACTCGCCGCGCAGCCCACCAGAACCAGGCCGTCCACACGGTGGCGATCAAGCCGGCGATCCACATCGATGCATCGAAATAGAGCGTGAACCCGGCAAAGGGCAGCGCCACCGCGACCGCGGCCGCCGGCCAGGGGTTCGCGCCGTACTCCCGAGCCAGCAGATAGCCACCCATGGCGAGCATGACCTGCCAGAAGGCTTTGACGATGAAGGCGCTGACGGCGAGGTCCGGAAGTTTGGCGACGGCCATCATCATCACCAGATTGACCGGATTCCACAGCCCGAACTGCGCCTCAGCGGCCCAGTTGCCACCCATCCAGAAGTCCGGCCGCATAGTCGGCCAGGTACCTGACCACAGCTCCTGGCCCACCGCGTACCACGTGGGCAGGAAAGCCGCGGCCGAATCGTCCCAGAAGTAGAAGTCGTGAGTACGCAGGTACGCCACCGAGGACCCCACCAGCACCGCAAGAATCACCACCAGCGGTGCCAGACCGTCCTGGTGTTGACGCGCTACTCGGTCGCCCCTTGACGCCGACCGTTGCGCCGCCGTCGACGACGTACGGCTCGCCGGATCCACTTCCTCCGATGACCTTCTCATGGCTCACCAGCCTCGGGGTGAGGCTCCGGTTGGCGCGACACCCCGAGACCCGATGACGAGTCGAGACCTTGGACCCGCTATGCCGTGTAGACCTCGAACTCAGCCAAGCCGACCTCGTAGGTGCGAGTGGACACACTGTTCACCGTGAACTGGACACTCGTGATCGTCTTCGGGCTGAAGGTGATCGTGGTGGGACCACCGGCGTTGTCCAACGCGCCCACGGCGAGCGTGGAGCCGTCCGAGAAGGTCAGCGTGCCCGTCAGCACCTGGTCTTCCAGGTTCGGGCGGTCGTAGAGCACGATTCGGCTCACGGTCACCGGGGACGACCAGGTCAGCTTGATCCAGCTGCCCGCCTTGCCGGCATTGGTCGACCATTCCTTCGTCTCATCGGTCGGGTAACCCGAGATGACACCGTCGATGGCCTTGGTGCCCTGCGACGTCGACAACTGGGACGACTGGGTCACCGTGACACCCGACTGCCGCGCGACGTTGGTCGCTGCGGTCGCCGCCACGACCACGCTGACCGAATCGGTCGCGCTCGCCTTGCCGTCCGAGACGCTCAATCCGAAGACGTAGGTCCCGGCAGCGCTCGGCGTGAAGGTTGGCTTAGCTGTCGAGGCCGATGCCAGCGAGACCAAGGGACCCTGGGTCTGCGTCCACGTGTAGGTCAGCGAATCGCTCGGATCGGGGTCACTGGAAGCCGACCCATCGAGCGTCACGGCCTTTCCGACCGACCCGTAGATGTCGGGCCCGGCGTTGGCCACCGGTTCCCGGTTCGCCGGGGCCACCGTGGAGACCCCCCAGGCTTCGAACTCGGCCAACCCGACATTCTGTGTGGCAGTCGAGACGGACGTGATGTTCAGCTGGACGCTGGTCACGGTGCGGGCGGTGAACGTGAAGGTCGTCGCCGTCCCATTGTTGGTCAGTGAGGTCACCGGAACCGAGGTGCCGTCCGAGAAGACCAGCGTCCCGCCGGTGATGCGATCGTTGGTGTTGGGCCGGTCGTAGAGCACGACCTTGCTCAGCGTCACCGGGCTGTTCCAGGTCAGCTTGATCCAGCTGCCGGCCTTACCGCCGACGGTCGACCACTCGTTGGCGTCGAAACCGGGGTAGCCCTTGGCGATGCCATCGATGACCTTCGTGCCCTCCTGGCCGGTGGCCTGGGAGGACTGGGTGACTGTCACTCCTGCCTGCCGCGCCACATTGGTGGGCGTTGGCGGGGCGTCGGTCACGGTGATCGTCACCGTGTCCGTGGACGACTGTCCGGCACTCGTCGCGGTCAGCCGGAACGTGTAGGAACCGGCCGTCGGGGGCGTGAATGTCGGCTTCGCGTCGGTCGCGTTCGACAGCGGCACCGTGGCACCGGCGGTCTGCAACCACTGGTAGCTCAGAGTCGAGCCGCTGTTCGGGTTGGTCGTCGCGGTGCCGTCCAGGGTCACCAGGGTGCCCTTCGTGACCGACTGATCCGGCCCGGCGTTGGCAACCGGAGCCTGCGCCGGAGGTGTGCTCAGGGTGACGATGACCGTGTCGGTCGCGCTGAGCCCGGCTGCAGTCACCTTGAGCTGGAAGGTGTAGGGGCCATCCGCCGCGCCGGTGAAGGTCGGCTTCGCGGTCGACCCGCCGGTCAGCGTGACCGGCGCACCCGCGGTCTGCGTCCACGCGTAGGTAAGCGTGGTTCCAGCGTTCGGGTTATTCGAAGCAGAGCCGTCCAGGGTAACCAGCGTGCCCGTCCTGGCGGTCTGGTCGGGTCCGGCGTTGGCCACCGGCGCCACCGGAGCGGTCACCGTGATGGTGACCGTGTCGGTCGCGGTCAGTGACCCACTCGCGACGGTCAACTGGAAGACGTAGGTGCCGGCGGCGGCCGGCGTGAACGTCGGCTTCGCAGTCGTCGGGGACGACAGAGTCGCGGCCGGACCGGAACTCTTCGACCACTGGTAGGTGGGGGTTCCGCTGGGCACGCTCGACTTCGAGCCGTCGAGAGTCACCAGCGTGTTGGTGAGAACCGACTGATCCGGTCCGGCATCTGCCACCGCAGCCACCGAACCATAGACCTCGAACTCGGCCAAGCCGGTCTCATAAGTCGTTGACGACACCGAGTTCACAGTGAACTGAACCCAGCTGAAGCTTCTGGCCGGGAAGGTGATGGTAGTGGCACCGCCGGCATTGTCCAGCTGGCCCACCGTCACCGAGCTGCCGTCCGAGAAGGTCAGGGTGCCCGAGAGCACCTGGTCAGCCGTATTCGGACGGTCATAGAGCACGACCCGATTGGCGGTCACCGCGGACGGCCAGGTCAGCCTGATCCAGCTGCCCGCCTTGCCGGCATTGGACGACCATTCCTTCGTCTCATCGGTCGGATAACCGGAGATGACACCGTCGATGGCCTTGGTGCCCGGCGACGTCGAGAGCTGGGACGACTGAGTCACCGTGACGCCGGTCTGCCGTGCCAGGTTCACCTCGCCGGCGGCCGTCACATTGATGGTCACCGTGTCGCTGGCCGTCTGGGTCCCGCTCTTCACCGTGAGCTGGAAGACATAGACGCCGGTCGCGGTCGGCGTGAAGGTCGGTTTGGCGGCCGTTGCCGAGGACAGAGTCGCGGCGGGACCGGAGGACTTCGTCCAGGCATAGGTCAGCGAAGCACCGGTGGAGGCGGATCCGTCGAGGGTCACCAGCGAGTTCACGGCCACCGACTGGTCGGCGCCGGCGTTGGCCGTCGGAGCCGAGGTGAGGTCGCCGAAGACCTGGAACTCGGCCAGGCCGATGTTCTGGGTCGTGGTCGACACCGTGTTGACGGTGAAACGAATGCTGGTGGTCACCTTGTTCGGAACACTGACCGTGGTCGGACCCGAGTCGGCCAACTGGCCAACCGCGACAGTGCTGCCGTCCGAGAACGTGAGGGTTCCGCTGTTGACACGGTCATTCGTGTTCGGCCGGTCATAGAGGATGACCTCGTTGACCGTGATGGCCGACGGGAAGTTCAACTGCACCCAGGTGCCCGCCTTGCCACCGACACTCGCCCATTCCTTCGACGCGTCGGTCGGATAGCCGAGCAGACTGCCGTCGCGGACCGCTGAGGCGGGCTGAGCCGATGCCGCCGACGAGGCGGTCGCCGTCACACCGGTGGCCAGCGCAAGATTCGTCTCGTCGGGCGGCGCGGAACCGCTCACCGAGATCGTCACGTCATCGGCCGAAGTCGCGCCGCCGCCGCTGACTGTCAGCGCGAAGGTGTAGTCACCCGGCTCGGTGGGAGTGAAGCTGGGCGTGGCCGACGTGGTGCTGCTGAGCGCCACGGTCGGACCGTCTGTCTGGGTCCACGAGTAGGACAAGCCACTGACGCCGGTCGAGCCGGTGCCGTCGAGCGTCACCAGCGTGCCCGCGCTGACGTCCTGATCGGAACCCGCATTCGCCGCAGACGCTTCGCCGTTGATGGCGAGCACATACTGCCGCTGAATCCAGCCGCGGTTCCAGTACTCGTCCCAGTCGACCTCGTCGTCGTAGTTCGAGTACGCGTCGAACGCGCTCTCCTTGCGATCGAGATCGGTGCCCGAGATGTTCTGCGGCCACATGCCGTTGTTGACGAAATCGCCGTAGCCGAGGTAGCTGCTGAGGATGGCGTCGTTCTCGTAAGCGCCTGCGGCATCACGGGCCAGGAACGACACCGCGTGGTGATCGTAGTGGTCCTGATCGGCACCGTAGAAGCTCAGGAAATCCTGAGTGCGGATCCATGTGCTGTCCTTGTCGCGTACGGCATCGAGCAAGGCGTTGCGCAGCGTACTGGCGGTATAGGACGCACTGCCGTCAACTGCGGACATCGAGGAGATCGCGCCGGTCAGCAACCGGTAGAGGCTCTGATTGCCCTGGGCCGGTGAACCGGTGCCGAGCGGGAAGCCGTCCGGCAGCCGCATGAAGATGATCGAGATGTTCGGAGCGTCCCTCAGTGTGCGCAACCGCACGGACTTGCCGGCCAGCGAGATCGTGCTGGTGGTCCAGCTGTTGGAGACATCTGCCATGTCGGCCCAAGCCGCCTCCGAGCCCTTCTCGCGCGACTGCCAGTAGTCGTCCTCGTAGCCCGAGTCGCCGGCGGTCACGTAAACCGAGCGGACGCAGCGTTTGGCATCGACGTCGCGGAGCAGATCGGGACTTTGGAAGAGCAGATCGTCGTCCTCGTGGGCGATGATCTGGATCGCCCCACCACTGCAGTCCCCGGCGTCCGCAGCCAACGCTCGCGGTGCGGCGATGAGCCCCACTGCGGTCAACAGGACGGCCAAGGCCGAAAGCCACGCCCAACGGCGCCTGGATGAACCTTGCTCGGCGACTCGACTCACGATTTGCCCCCCGGCTGAACGATCTTGACAGGGAAATAACAGGTGTTCTTCAGATGTATGCGATGTAAACGTGCAATACTTGAGGATTGTAGCAAGGATGGGCCATCGCGCCAACACTAGGGGGGACACTGTGAATATCAGAGCCGGAAAGACTCGGTGGCTCACTGTTGGCGCGATTGTCGTCGTTGTGGTAGGAATCGCCGTTTTGTTATTCATTCGCAACGGAAGCAGCAACTCGCCGCAGACTCCAGTATCCACCCCGACTGCAAGCTACCCCACCACGCCCCCGGCCAACACGCCTTATCAGACAGCTCCCCCCTCGCCGACGCCTCCCACAGCCGAGAACCTCGAGGAGTACATCCCCACCGAGTTCGACGGCTACACCTGGGATGCTGGTGACGAAGATCCGACCGCCATGGAGTCCGGCGCGGTCAGCGCGTCGTCCGGTACGTTCCAGTCGGACGATGAGGCATTGACCGCCAATCTCGCCGAATGGGGCTCCGAGGAGGAGGCCGCAGCCTTCGCTCAACAGCGTGGCGAGGAGGAGAACCCCGGGCAGACACCGCTGGTCGATGGCGACATCAACTCCGGCGCCGGGCACTACTGGTACTACGCGATTGATGACCAGACCGGCATGATCTACTGGTACTTCGGTACCTTCACCGGACAGCTGCGTGGGGATCCCTACTCGGTACAGGAGTTCTTCCTGGCCTTCCCGCGCTAGCGTTCAGGCCTCTGGCCCTTCAACCCTGAGTGCGTTCGCACTCCATATCTTCACCGTCGGCCGGCGCTTCACTCGTCGGCCGACGGTTCGCGTCCGGCTGAAACAGCTTCGGCGACCTTGGAGCGCGGGTAGACCCAGTACTTCATGATCGGGAAATTCCACATGGTCATCGCGGCGGTCGACACGATCTTCCCCACCAGGTAGAGATCGAGGAAGTAGTCGAATCCCTCGACGATCGCCGATGTCAGCACCAGATTGACGAGCAGCAG
>JALHFX010000005.1 GCA_022837595.1 Propionibacterium sp. | reverse complement strand
AATGCGACGACGCGGGTCACGGCCGGCACCGACATTCGTGCCCCCCGGTACTACGACTCCGACAACACCGGCTACTACGTCGACCCGGCCAGTACCTCGAGAATGAACTACATCAATATGGACGGGGCGCAGATAAATACGGTAGTGACAGAAGGTTCGGGATGTTCCCCGAACGGGCGAATCGCCAGAGACGGCGTCGGATTGTTACTATCGTGCCAATCAGGCCTTTGGAAGAAGGCTCAGGGTAGCTCGGGTTTAGTAATTTCTCACACGGGTTCTTACGCCTCTTACACGTCTGGGAGCCTCGGCGATCACAGTTACTGCTCGATCGGGGAGGTACATCAAACAGGATCAAGCAAGCGCATCACCCACAGGGTATATCCCTCTGGCGGGCCCTACGCAAATGGGTATTACACTTGGTACTGGCATAACGCCTCCGACAACGGAACAACGATGAGCGTGAACTGCTTCAGGTTGCAATAAACCTCCTTAGAAATCGTCTTTTGAGCCTTCTCGCTGTCTCTTTGCATTAACCATAAATTCAATGTGCTTCTTGGTCGCAACTTCGTCATAGAGGGTTATCGTGTGACAGCTGTCTGATTTTGTGTTTCTTGTTGAGTAGAGTCGCATTATGCGGTTCCCTTTCAACCAACTTGCAAAGAGGTACCCGGAATCTTCATATCCGGTGCTAACTTCGTACGGCTGGCCGAAGTTTTTTGTCAGAAAATTGAGGAAGTTTGGTGGAGTCACACCACAGGCTATGCCTAACATGATCTCACTTGCAGCGTTTGGTGTGTATGAGAACACGCTGATGTAGTTTATTTTCGACCCGCCTACAGTGTCACTTACGCTATCGGTATACCAGACACCTTTAGATCTTTCTTCCCACTCCGAAGTTGGGTGTTTATTCCTTAGTTCAGAAAGGGACATTCCGCCTGTCATTCCTTTCACTGTGAATGCGAAAGCATTTCCTGAAATGATGATGAGGAGTGCGAGAGATGCGAGAATGAGATGTGCGGCGGTCTTCATGGGCCGGATTGGGGCTCTCTAGTTTGGTGGGTGAGTGGCTTTGAGGTTACCTGAAATCGACGGTCTCTGGGCCGCACCAAACAGGGCTTGTCCCAAGCGCCGCCGCTAGCAGCCATAACGAAGCGTCCGGCGCGCAAGCAGTCATCCCGCCTCGTTCCTACCGTATCTCGCCGATGCAGTACAAACGCTGCGCACACTAAACCTGATCGAGCACTTCTCCAACCGCATCAAGCATCACCGCAAGATCGCCACACGCGACGAGAAGCTCGCCTGCAGTTACATGGCATTCGTTCGGATCGTTTGTGCGGTGATTTCACCCCGCTATATGTGGATAGTGCGGCTAGACGCAAGTTGCCCTGGAGTTTATTGGGCCCGGTCCAGAGGTCAATAAGGAACACGTCCCGGGGGCTTGGGGCGCGTTCTGGAAGGCAATTCTTCCTGCGTCAGACCCTGCTGAATTCAGGCAGGCTTTTCAGAAGCCTTGCCCCATAGGTTTTTGTCGTCAGCCGGCGGTCGAAGATCGTGATGCGCCCTCGATCCTCCTCGGTGCGGATGAGTCGCCCAACCCACTGGATCAGAATGAGGCCGGCTTTCGGCAGGGTGAGCTCGGAGAAGGGGTTCCCCTTGTTCTTCTCCACCCACTCGGCAAGGGCCTCTTCAAGCGGCGAATCCGGGGGAGGGAAGGGGATCTTAGCGATCACCACGTGCTCACACAGCGCACCGGGCAGATCCAACCCTTCGCCAAGGCCCGCCAACCCGAAGAGGATGCTGCGCACTCCTGATTCCACCCGCCGCTTGTGGCTCTCGATCAGGTCCGGGCGCGACATGGTGCCTTGCATCAGCACATCAGCCTTCAGGTGATCGGGAATCATGGCGTGCACCGCTTCCATCTGGCGCTTCGATGAGAAGAGCACGAGGCTGCCACGGCGCCACGAATCGAGCAGTTCAGGTAGTAGCTGGCCGATCTCCTGCGTGTGGCCCTCTACCTCTTTCGGGTCGAAGCGCATGCGTGGCACCGCGAGCTGCCCCTGGGTGGCATAGTCGAAAGGAGACTGCACGGAGAGCGTGGTCACTTTTGGCAGATGCGCGAGGCCCGTCTTCTTGAGGTAGAACCGGAAATCTCCGAGCGTCGTGACGGTCGCCGAGGCGAGCACCACGGCCGCAGCTGACGACCAGAGGTGCTTGCGCAGCACCCCCGATGCGGTGATTGGCGAGGCATGGACGATGATGTCCTTGCCGTCGGCCGCAAGCTCAAGCCACTTCGCAAGCGGCGGACCGTTCTCGGGCCGCTCCCTGATCATGAGCTGCCACACGTCGATCAACGCGGCGAGCTTGCCCGAATACCCCCCGAAGTCCCGAATCAGCGGCTCCGCGGTTGCGGCGCTTATCTCACCGGCCTCGATCGCATCCTCGAGGCCTCCACGGACCTTCTCCACCAGGCGCCCCGTGTCCTGGGTGAGCGATGCCAGTTCGCCGGCGATGACGAGCATGTCGTCTTGGAGTTCGCCATTGGGGAAACGGTAGATCTTCTTCTCACCGAAGAGGTTTGCCGCGCGCAGAGCGCTCTGCAACTCTTTGAGCTTGGTCTCGAGTGCCTTGATGGTCTCGCCCACGCCATTGACGTTGCGCTTGGCCGGCATGCTGGTCATCACCCTCGCCAGAAACCCTGGCAAGCGTTCGAGCCACCGGATCGAGCCCTGCAGCGGTGCGTGGGTCGCAAAACGCGCTACGGCGACGTCAGGGAGATGGTGGGCCTCGTCGAAGATGAAGATCACCTCGCTTGGCGCCGGCAGCAGCGGGCTATCCGAGGCGAGGCACGAGAGCACCAGATCGTGGTTGGCGACGATCACATCGGCGGAGAGAATCGTAGCGCGGGCCTTGAAGTAGGGGCACTCCGTGACGTGCGGACAGCGCCGCCCCGAGCACCCGCCTGAATCGGTTGTTACCCGCGACCAGAGATCCTGCGGGATCGTTTCCGGAAACATGTCCCGATCGCCCGACCAGCGCTTCTCGTCGAACTCCTTCACGAGCTTGCGCAGGAACTTGATCTCCTTTTCCTCGGGCTTACGCTCCCACACCCCGGTGCTGGGCTCGTCGTCGAACAGTCCGTCCTGGCCTGCATTACCTGCTACCTGGTTCAGCCGTGCCGGGCACAGATAGCGTCCTCGACCCTTGGCCAGGGCGTACTCGATCTTTTCCCCAAAGTGCTTGGTGAGGGCTGGAAGATCCCGCTCGTAGAGCTGCTCCTGAAGCGAAACGGTCCCCGTGGACACCACGAGCTTTTTTCCCATCGCCTTGGCCATGACCAGTGCGGGGATCAGGTAGCCGATGGTCTTGCCCACACCGGTCTTGCCCTCGACCACGATGATGTTCTGCCCGTCAGCCGGCTCATCTTCCTTCAGCCGGGTACGGGCGAGGGTGTTGGCGATACCGGCGATCATCTCCCGCTGGCCGTATCGAGCCTTGAAACCGGGGATTCCCGCCTGAACACGACTGTAGAAATTGCGGACCCGCTGCTTGAGGGCTTCGTCGGTCAGCATTCGAGCACCACCGGGTAGTCTTCCCATGCCACCGAGTTCGCTGGCGACCCGGCCGGGACATCCTTGGCGTGGATTGCACAATCCATGTCCATGCACGCAGTGGCCGGGATGGCGAGATAGGCGAGCACAGGCTCACCGTCGAACGATTCAGCGGGTGAGCAGATGACGTCGCACAGCACGTCACCCACAGTCTCACGACCGCAGTACGTCGTATCGGGGATGGGGGAGAATTTCGCGTTCATGCAACGAGCGTCGCACGAACGTCCCGGAGTTCAAGCCCCCGAATCAGGGCGGACTGGCGTTCGGGAAATGGCCCGATTCGAGCACGAAGGGGGAGGGTTCTTCGGCCATCACCGAGGACATCAGCAGGTGGTTCTTCGCCCGCGTCATGGCGACATACATGAGGCGCCGCTCTTCCTCGTGGTCGGGCGATTTCGGACTGGGGCAGGTGGTCGATTCGGTGCCCACGATCCACACCTTGTCGAACTCCAGGCCTTTCGAGCCGTGCATTGTCTGAAGCTGCACGCCTTGCGGGCGCTCTTTGCTGTCCGACACCGACGTGATGGCATTGACCCGCATCGAGATCGTGCCATTCAGCTTGCACAGGGTGTTTCCTGCCGAGACGATGCGCTCTTTCTGCCCTTCACCATCTTCAAGACCGGCGAACCAGCTCGCCACGGCGCGGATCGCGAAGTTGAACCGGCCTTCAAGGATCTGTGATCGCCATGCCTTGATGCGCGAGCAGAAGTCGAGGATGAAGGCGCCTTCGTCGGCCATCATCTTCTCCGTCGAAAGGGCCGTGCCTTCGAGGAGGGAATCGAACCGGCCGTGCAACTGCTCGTGAAGTGCCTTGATCGCCTCTGTCGCCTTTGACCGCCCGACCTTCATCATGAGCCCGTGGTTCAGGGCGTGGTCGATGCCGCCCGTGTTCCCACCGTCCAGCGCGGACAGCAGGCTCAAGAGGAGCGACTGCGGCGCACGCGACCAGAACGATTCCTTGGGCGGCCGATAGTATTGGATGCCCCTGGCCTGCAGCTCTTCCTCGATCGGGTCGAGCAGGCGACGGTTGCGCGCAAGCACCGCCCAAGAGCCCGTGGGAACCGTGAAGCGGAAGAGGGGGTTGTTGCTCTTGAGTGGCAGAGCGTCGGCCTGGATGGCTTCAGCCACCATCTGCGCTTCATCGTCACGCCCCGCGGCTCGCACCGCTTTCACCGAGCCTCCAGGGCCGCGTCCTGCCACGAGCGCCTTGTCGATGCGCGCCGTGTTGTGCTGGATCAGCCTGTCCGCAGAGGAGAGCACCTCCGAGTAGCAGCGGTAGTTCACCCCGAGGGTGATCCGCTCGGCTCCGGTGGCATCCATGAAGGACTGCATCCCGCCGTAGCCCAGGGCGCCACGCCAGCCGTAGATTGACTGGTCGTCGTCGCCCACGACGGTGATGTTGCTGCCAGCGCGCGCATGCTCGAGCACCCATTCGAGCTGGATGTTGTCCGTGTCCTGAAACTCGTCGACGAGCATGAACTTCACCGGGTAGGCCCGGATTTCGCCCGTCTTCATCATCTTGACCGAGTCACGGATGACATCGTAGAGGTCGCAGACGTTGTGGCTGGCGAGAAGTTTGGCGTAGGCCAGATATACAGGGTGATCCTGCTCGGGCGCCTTGCCAAGGGCACCCTTGGCCTTCTCAATGATCGCAGTCGCTTCCTCATACTCCATGCCGGGCTCGCCCAGCGCGATGGCGCGGCGCAGGAAGGTGACCTGCTCGTATGGGGTGGCGACCTTGCTGAGCTTGTTGTGGTTGCGCAGCTGTCGGATCGCAAGGGAGTGGAAGGTGCCGATCCGGCACGCGCTCTTGAAGAGCGGCTCTCCGATCTCCTGAGTCACGCGGTGGGAGAGTTCGCCGGCGGCATCCCGTGTGAAGGTGACGGCACAGATGCGTGCCTTTTCATGCCGTTTGAGCAACGCGCCGATCTTGGTCGTAATAACCCGAGTCTTGCCAGAACCCGGGCAGGCCACCACGAGGCAGTGACCATCGGTGTCGACGACGCGTTGCTGATCTGGGTTGAGTTGCATCAGGCAGCCAGGGCGGTCGCCTCTTCTTCGGCCTTCTCAGCCACCGACTCGGCAATCGCTTCGGCCTCGTCTGCCGGAAGCATCGGCTCGATACCGATATCGTCGTCGCCCTCGGCTTCAACCGTCTCGCCCGCCTTGGCTTCGGACAGGGCCTTGTTGGCACCGGGGAGGATCGTGCCGGTGGCCTTGGCTCGGGCTTCAGCTTCGACAACCTTCTCCTGCAGATAGATACGCATCTTGCGGGTGGTCGAGGTGATGCCGCGCAGCGTGTTCTTCAGGTCGAGTTCGGCCTTGGACTTCTCGCTGTCGGTGATCTCGCCTTCCAGCCACAGCGTGCTCACCAGGCGCAGGAACTCGTCGGCTTGCTGCAGCACGCGCAGGTACTTGCCCTGGGCCGGCACGATCACGCGGGCCACAACAGCTTCGTTCTGGTTGAACTCGGCGGTCTCCTCGATCCCGGCTTCGGTCATCACGGCACGCATGGCGCGGATCTTCGACTCGAGGTTCTTGCTGGAGGTCTGAAGGCGCTTGTAGATGCCGTCTTCAGCGTCCGACATCTTCTTTTCGCCCAGCAGGATGCGGCCGAACACGGTGATGTAGTGGCAGTTGCGGCCGATCTGCTCGAACGAGCGGCGGTACGAGTGACGAACGGTGGGCGAGCCCAGCGTGATTGCCTTCTTGGCAACCGGACCGTCGAAACGCTTCATCCAGTCCGACTTCGCGTCGGTAAGAACCTTGTGAGCCATGTCGCTCTCCATGAGTGAGTGAGCCTCCATCATCACGGCAGAGCGAAAACCATGTTTGCTCGTAAAACATGCGTTTTTGGCTGTTATATGAGGGTGTTCCCGTGTCCTTGTCGGACATTACGCAATCGCTTGACAGTCGAAAACGACGCGACATACCATGCAATCGCGCTGTACATGAGCAGTGCGGAGTAGCTGGAACTCCTACCATTTCGAGCCATGCAAGTGCAGCTACGACGGTAGCTCGTCTCCCCTACAAGTACGTCAGTACAACCGCGGGCATCCCCATCGAGAGCGATGCTCGCGGATCCTCACTGCACGGTTGAGGCAGTTGCGCAATTCATGGCTTACACCAAGTCTGAATCGCTCAACGGTTTCCCTGTGCCGAGGATTGTCCTCGCACTACGACTCCATTGCGGAGTCATGCGGACCATAGGGGGTCTGCCTATCAACGACGCCATTGCGGCGCACCTGGGTCTCTAGCCCACATCAAGGCACATCCTTGTGCCAGCACCTTCCGGTGCCTTATCCCCACGTTGGGATTTCCGATTGAGCATGTATGCGTAAGACCGTGGATTCGCTCTCCTTGAGTAGTACGGCAGCATGCTCCGTGATCCCTGCGTCCGTTCCGACTTCTGTCGGCGGCTCTTGTTCGTTTAGAACGAGAGAAAGGGAATTCAAGCCGGTGCCAGCGCAACCGTTCCGATAGACCGCCAGGCGGTCGTCACAGGTTGGCTGGCACCCAGTACCCGCGCTCGGCGCGGGTCAGTTTTCGACCCTATGGGATCTCATGCCCATAGGGGCATGGTGTCTCTTGGGGTCTCCCCTGCCGCGAAAGCGGTTTCCAACGGGCTACGGCCCACCAAGAAGGAGATCATCATGTTCAAGACCGCTTTGGTCATCGCCGCACTTGTCGGCGCCATCCAAGTCGCTGCCGGTACTGCCGGTGGTGCCAGCGCAACCGACGCCGTTGCGTCGGCTGCACAGAATCGGGCCGCTCAACTCCAAGCAGCCCTCAACTAACCGGACGCCCCCTTCGGGGGGCGGTTCGGCCCTTCAAGCCCTCTTCCGATAGCCGACTCATCCTCGGATACCGAAAGCGGGTTTTTTTGTGGCAGCGAGCTGGCGCAGCCGCACGGGCAACCGTCAATCCAGCACTTCACAAGTCTTGTCGTTCTGACAGGACATCCATCAACCCACCGGGGACTCTTCTCCGGTTGGGGAGGGGCTCTCCGGGAATTCTGGAGAACCAAGATGGGCATCCTTCTCGACATTTCGCTTTGGCGCCAAGGGCGTCAGATCGAACGGGAGGTCGTCATCAATCGTCCTGACGGCATCCAGACGCATGTCTGGGGCCTGGGCGATGAGGTCGGCGTCATCGAAAAGAAACAGGGTGGCGCGTTTCTCCGCTTTCGGGTGGAGGAGGGCAAACCCTTCGGGCGAGTGGTCGGCGTCATCAAACGCCAGATCAAGCGCCAAGCGAATCAGGGGGTGAAGCAATGATCTCCCTGGTAGAGCGCTTCACAGAGCAACTCCCCCTCTTCGAGCTGTTCGATAACGCCGGTGTGTCTCCGATCGCCCAGCCACGGCTGCGCGCGCGGCGAATCAAGGGCGACGAGGACCTCCTTCACTGGCTCGACATTCCGATGTTCGATGCCAAGGGAGAGCCGACGGCCGAAGCGGTCATCGCAGACGAACTGATCGACGCGCCCGAGGCGGTCGATGTGTTCGCCGACGAGAGAACCGAAAAAGCCGAATGGACCAACGAGGGGGTCATTCAACTTCACTCCGTTTTGCTGGAGCAGAGTCTTCGTGCCCTCGCGGGCCGAGGCAATCCCATGCAGAAAAAGGAGATCCTCGACTGGATTTTCGCCCCCGACTACGTCGGGACAGTCCAGCGCAATGGGCGTGAGAAGCCGGTCTACAACGATCGGATTCCTTTCACGTTCGCATTCTGCTGCCGCATCGAGCGGATGAACCCGGACACCTTCCGGGACTTCCTGCTCTGGGTCATGCCGGCAGCAGTCAGGTATCACTATCAATAACCCTCGGGGGGCTCTTCCCTGCGGGGGAGGGCTTCCCGGTTCATCTGGAGAAAGATGATGAATCACCAAGAAGTCCGTGAGTTTTGCGAAGCACGGGGAATCATGGCGCTGGCGCAGCCGACGCAATTCACCCCCAAGATCAAGCCAGACTTCTCGTTCCGCAAGGAGCATGTGGTCGAGCTGGTCGGTTTCTTTCTGCTGGGTGAGATCGGGATGATGCTGCGCGGCCCGAGCGGTTGCGGCAAGACGGCGCTAGTGGAGCAGTTCCATGGTGCGATCAATTACCCGTTGTTGCAGCCAATGACCCATGCGCGTACCGAAGCGCCTGACCTCAACGGTCAGATTATCCCTTCCGAGGGGGGCTTCAAGTACGTCCATGGTCTGCTCGTTCAGGCTGCACGCTATGGCTTGTCGGTGTTCCTCGACGAGTACAACGTGATGGATCCGTCCGTCACAACGAGCCTCAACCCGATTCTGGAGGGAGGCAAGATCGACATCCCGGAAACTGGGGAGACGATCTTCCCTAAGGAGGGGTTCCGTGTGTTCGCAGCCTGCAACCCCAATGACAAGGGGCTGGGTTTCTTCGGTCGGAACGAAGAGGATGCTTCCAACAAGGAGCGGTTCTGGGTGGTGGAGTTCGGCTACCCGACTCCGGACCAGGAGGTGCCGATCGTCAGCACGATCCTCAAGAGCGTGTTCGACGATTCGACCGCCGATTCCTATGCCCAGAAGATGGTGGAGGTGGCTAACCGCATTCGCCAGCAGTACATGGGCGAAAGTGGCGCGGCCGATGCACTGGAAGTGACGATGTCGACCCGCACGCTTCGGCGTTGGGCCAAGGGCATCACGGTGTTCGGCGGCCAAGGCGGAGCGGCTAACCCGATCACCTTCACCCTGGCCAGGGCACTCACCAACAACGCGCCCCGCGAGTCGAGGGATGCCATTCACGAGATCGTGAAGGACATCTTCGGCGCAACGGCATAAGGAGGTGAGTCATGGCTGAGTTCGTCATGGATGTGTACCACTACCAGGACGCATCCTCGGACAAGCTCTGGGCCATCTGCATCGACGGCCCCCGCGTGATCACTCACTGGGGGCCTCGTTCCGCGGATCGGCTTCAAGGCGGCGGCCCCGTAAAGATGGCGGGGCGGTCTGCCGAAGAGGAGGCCCAGCGCCGCATCAGGGAAAAGCTGAACGAAGGCTTCAAGGAAGTCGGGCGGCGGCTGATTGTCGATGGGGTGATCCAACAAGGTGATCCCGCTACGACAAGCGCCAGCGCCCCCGACGTTCGGCCGCGTGCCTACACGCGGTTCGAGGCGGCGCCCGACTGGCTCGATCAGGTCAGGGCCGTTTTCCGCGATCTCGATGCCTACACGGTCGTCGAGGCCGGCGAACGCGTGCAAATCTACCTTGGACCGGGTTCGGTTCTTGAACTGGACGCGCCGCGGCTCGACTCGGACGGGAAGCTGCGCATCAAGGCAGTGTGCAAAGAGGCTCACGGGCCTCGCGGACTGCTCGTGGTTCTTGCTCTCGCTAACAGCTTCGGCGCGAAGGCGTACGACACGGATGGGCACGAGCGCCGAGGCGACTGGATCAGTCACGAACCCAACCGGTTCCAGAAGGCTGATCTCTCCTACGAGAAGATGAAGGAAGAGGCTGCGGCGCTTGGCCTGATCATGCGACCGCTCACCTTCAAACAAGGCGCCACCGGGCTTGGGCTCTTTGCCTGAATCGGTGGCAGTGACCCTCCTCCGCAAGGGGGAGGGAAGGAGGAACGATGTATACCAACAACCACGGAATCAGTGGGGTCGACCAGCTTCTAGGTTTCATGGCCGGCCTCGTTGGAATCATGGTGGGGGTGTTGATCATCGCGATCGGAGGGCTCTGCAAGGTTCCAGTCCTGCTTGTGCGAACGCTCAAGCAGAAGCAGATCTCTTCTGGCGAGGCGACCCCTACTGAAGTAAGCATTCGTCAGGAGGATGAAGGTCGATCTGACCACAACCTTCAGGGCGGCGCAGATCGTGTTCAGATGTTCAAAATCGGAGAGCTGGCAACGGTGCACTGCCGGTTCTACATGGACGACGATCTGATCACCCGAACGGTCGTAATGCTCGACGCTGATGCAGCGAAGAAGCATGGACGACGGCTTAGCCTGGATTCGCTCAAGCTGTCCGCAACGGACCAGGGCCGACTCATGGATGTGACCGAGTCGGAAGTAAGGAAGTTGGTCGAGGTTCAACTACCGTCGACCGCAAGCACAGTCGTCAGGAAGGAAGTGCCGGTCGCAGAGGAGGTCGTAGAGACCCCTGACGCGGTAACAGCACCAGAGCCTGAATCACGCGCGTTCATGCGTACGCCCCGCAAGGGGCTGGCGGCGTATACGGGGGCACTGCTCTCGTGTGGTGTCGAACCACAGCGTCGCGGCAATCGGACGTTCGATTGCTACAGCATCACGCTCGATGACGAAGCGCTCGGAACGCATCAGCAACTCTCGGGAACGGATCTCGAGCGTGCGCTGGCCGAATCGGGGGCCTCGGTCGGAGACCGTGTGCGTGTGGAAGTGGTCGGTGAAACGCCGACCGTCGTGAAAGGTAAGCCGGTCACCAAGAAGATTTGGCAGGTGACCAAGCTCTAAACCATCCCCCCGCCCAACAAGGAAGAGGCAGGGGGAACAAACCGGAGAAAGAAAATGGCAAGCGTCAACAAAGTGATCCTCGTCGGCAACCTCGGTGCCGATCCCGAAAGCCGTTTCGCCCCGTCGGGCGATGCGATCTGCAACATCCGCCTCGCGACCACCGAGTCGTGGCGTGACAAGCAGTCGGGGGACAAGAAGGAAGCGACCGAATGGCACCGGGTCACCTTCTACGGCAAGTTGGCCGAGATCGCCGGGCAGTACCTTCGCAAGGGCAGCCAGGTGTACATCGAGGGCAGCTTGCGCACGCGCAAGTGGCAGGATCAGAGCGGGCAGGATCGCTACACCACCGAGATCCGGGCCGATGAGATGAAGATGCTCGGCGGCCGGGAGGGGGCAGGCAATAGCGCTCCCCAGCAGCCGCGTCAGCAGCAAGCGCCGCAGCAACAGGCACCGCAGCGTAGCGCGGCGCCGGCCCCTGCGAACGCGGGCGGCGGAAATAGCGGATTTGGCGAATATGACGATGACATACCGTTTACCGCGAATGCCATTGGCGTGGATGTGATCGCGAAGAAACACCGTCGCATCTTCGACTAAGCTGAATCTTCAACCCACAGCGGGGCACTTTCCCGCTGCGGGAGGGTGCTCCGCAACTCAAGCAGGAGCGAACCATGAGCACCCTCATCAACACCACCTTTGCACTGGAAGAGGCGATCAAGGAGCACCAGGTCGTTTCCGGAAACTTCTTCAGCGCGTTCAGCGGAGCCGACGGACATGTCCAGATCGGCTGGGACGGCCAGCAGTTCGTTGCCCGCAGCGCGGACGACGAACCGACCCTCCTCGAGGCGGGCGACATCCAGATGATGTTGCCCCTTCGCACGCTGAACTAGGAGAAGGTCCATGCAGATGCAGGAGGTGACGAGCAGCAACGTTGCCGAGATCGGCTACGACCCCGGAACGTTGGACCTCGTGGTCGTATTCAAGAGCGGGCGTCGCTACCTCTACGAAGGGGTGCCGCCCACTGAGTTCGAGAATCTTCGGGCCGCTGGGAGCATCGGCAACTACTTCAACAAGAACATTCGTGACAGGTACCAGACGACCGAGCTTCAACCCGGCCAGCAGCCGGGTTCGGCAAGACCTTCGACGCGCAACGCAACTTCCATCTATGAGGAACTGCTTCACAGCGTCAGACCCGGCGTCATCAGCTACGCTCTGTTCGCCTAGCCCCCCTTCCACGCCCCCAGGCCTCGGAAGGGGGCTTTCCCAAGCCTCGCAAAGGTTTCGGAAAGCCGCGCTTGGCGCTAGAATTCGCGCATTCTGTCCAGAGATTGTCTCTGGCTGATACGGTGCTTCGGCACCCGTGGCACCTCGAGTGCTCCGTAGGGTACGTTAAACCCGGCCATGCAAAGCGACCACCGGTCTCCGTCGGTGGACTTCCCCCCTGTGCTGCTCCGCGACGGGCTGCAGAGGGGGGAAGTCCCCGACATTCAAGGAGAGCGATCATGGTTGCGAATCAGCAAAAGGTTGATGTCATTTTCGACAAACTGACTCGGACTTATGGGCTTAACGGGGCTGCCGTTATCCATAAGGCGCTCGTTAAGGGCGAGATAACCCAAGAGATTCGCCGCAAGGTTCGGCGGGTTTGCGTTGTCCATTGAGCGAGTCAGGCGAGTGGCACTCTAACCGTCGATTACGGCCCAGGCTTCGGCCTGGGCCAGTTCGGCTCCCCTAAGATCATCATCTGCAGTGCTACGACCGCTGACCCTTTCGACAGGGGCCAGCGGTCGTCGGCATTGTTGTGCGTCGTGATGGCGCCGCAATCGTAGCTGGCAGCACGAGACACAGCCCCTGTGTCGAAGCCAGCCATTCAACCGGTCCCACGGAGGTCAGTCGTTCGCCCCGTGGGTCGACGCTCCTCTGTTCGGACGTTTCAGTATTCCCCTTCACGGGGCCCACCCGAACGTGGCCCCTCGTGGGATCTGCGTTCCGGTGGGCCTCGTGTCGGGGGCTAACCAGGAGAGCGAAAATGAAACTCAACGAAACTTTCATGGGCCTCGAGCCCCAGCAGATCAGCCGCGAGGTGCTTCTCGAGAAGTACGCCAAGGCTGGCGAACAAGGCCTCATCGACGTCCGTGCGCGTGTCGCAAACGCGTTGGCAAGCAAGGAAGCCGATGCTGCCAAGTGGTCCCAAGCCTTCTACGAAGCTCAGGAGGCCGGATTCATCCCCGCGGGCCGCATCAACAGTGCCGCTGGCACCGACCTACAAGCCACGCTGATCAACTGCTTCGTGCAGCCGGTTGGCGACGCAATCACCGGGATGGATGGCGAAAAGCCGGGCATCTACACGGCGCTCAGCCAGGCGGCCGAGACGATGCGTCGTGGTGGTGGTGTTGGCTACGACTTCTCGTCGATCCGCCCGATCGGCGCCTACGTGAAAGGCACTGCGAGCCGCGCAAGCGGTCCGGTGTCCTACATGAAGGTGTTCGACCGCTCGTGCGAAACGGTCGAGTCGGCCGGCGCCCGTCGTGGCGCTCAGATGGGCATGCTGCGTTGTGACCATCCCGACATCGAGACCTTCATCCGGGCCAAGGATGGTGGGGATCTCACCAACTTCAACCTGTCGGTTTCGGTGACGGACGCCTTCATGCAAGCAGTGGAGGCCGGAGGAACCTGGGAATTGGTGCATGTGGCCGAACCGAGCGACGAGCTCAAGGCCGCAGGTGCCTTCCAACGTGACGATGGGAAGTGGGTGTACCGCACGGTGCCGGCGAAGGATCTCTTCAACCTCATCATGCGTTCGACCTACGATCACGCCGAACCGGGGGTCATCTTCATCGACCGCGCCAATCGTGACAACAACCTGGGTTACGTGGAGCTGCTCGAAGCCACGAATCCTTGTGCGGAGCAGTTCCTTCCTCCGTACGGGTGTTGCTGCCTCGGTTCGATCAACCTGACGCTGATGGTCAAACAACCGTTCAGCGCGCAGGCGAGCTTCGATTTCGAATGCTTCAAGTCGGTCATCCGGTCGGCGGTGCGCATGCTCGACAACGTGTTGGACCTCACGGTCTGGCCGCTGCCCGATCAGGCCGCCGAAGCGCAGATGAAGCGCCGCGTGGGGCTGGGTTTCACCGGTCTTGGCAGTGCGCTGATGATGCTCGGGTTGCCGTACAACACGGCAAAGGCGCGCAAGCTGGCAAGCAAGATCGCCCAGGTGATGCGGGACACCGCATACGAGGCATCGGTGGACTTGGCCATCGAACGGGGTCCGTTCCCGCTATTCGATGCGGAGCAGTATCTGGCCGCTCCCAGGTTCGCCTCACGGCTGCCGAAGGAGCTGAAGGAGAAGATTCGCGCGAACGGCATCCGCAACTCGCACCTCCTGTCGATCGCGCCCACGGGGACCATCTCGTTGGCGTTCGCGGATAACGCGAGCAATGGGATCGAACCGGCGTTCAGCTTCACCTACCAGCGCAAGAAGCGCATGCCCGACGGCAGCACGAAGGAGTACGACGTCGAGGATCATGCCTTCCGGCTCTACCGTGACATGGGAGGCGACATCACGAAACTTCCCGAGGCGTTTGTCACGGCGCTGGAGATCTCGGCCTATGACCACGTGGAGATGGTCGCAGCGGTCGCTCCGTACATCGACAGCGCCGTCTCCAAGACAGTCAATGTCGCCGCGGACTACCCGTTCGATCAGTTCTCCGACCTGTACCTGCAGGCGTGGAAAGCTGGGCTGAAAGGGCTGGCCACCTACCGTCCGAACGAAGTGCTCGGATCGGTGCTGTCCGTGAAGAACGACAAGCAGTCACAGGCAGAAATGCCCAACGATCTTGTCGCCGACATGGACCGACGGGTGGTGATCACCGAGGCACCGACACCGGCGCTTGCCAGCTTGCGCTGGCCGGGCCGTCCGGAACTGCCCGAGGGTAACTTGGCCTGGACCTACATGGTCAAGCACCCGCGCCATAGCTTTGCGGTGTTCGTGGGACAGGTCGAGGAAGATGGGAAGGCCTCGCCGTTTGAGGTCTGGGTGAATGGGACCGAGCAGCCCCGCGGGTTGGGGGCGATCGCCAAGGCGCTGTCGATGGACATGCGCAGCAGCGATGCAGCCTGGCTCAAGATGAAGCTCGATGCCCTGGCGAAGTCTGCTGGCGACGAAGCGTTTGAGATGGCTTTCCCCCCTGGGGGTGAGTCACGCTTGGTGCCCGGTATCGTCTCGGGCTTCGCGCAGATCGTCCGATATCGCGCGGAAGCGCTCGGTACGTTCGACACGGAAGGGGCAACCCCGATGGTCAATGCGATGATCAGCAAGAAGGAGCCGAAGGCTGGCACCAATGGGACGCTGAGCTGGACCGTGGACATCCTTAACCCGGCAACGGGTGACGATTTCGTCCTCGGCCTGAAGGAGCTCACGATGCCTGACGGGCAGCGCCGGCCGTACTCGCTGTGGTTGAGCGGTGCGTATCCGAAAGTCCTCGATGGGCTGTGCAAGCTGCTCAGCCTCGACATGCGGATCGTTGATCCTGCGTGGATTGGCGAGAAGCTGCGCAAGCTGCTCGACTACCAGGAGGCGATGGGCGATTTCCTCGCCTTTGTTCCTGGCAAGGACAAGCAGCAGAACTACCCGTCCACGGTGGCGTACATCGCGCACTTGGTGATGCACCGCTACACGATGCTGGGCATCCTCGATGAGACCGGGCATCCGGTCGAGGACATGGGTGTGTTCGACAAACCTGCGGCGGTCTACCAGCAGGTCAGCGAGCCGGCACGGATCATCGCCGGTAAGCGTTGTGACGCATGCGGCGTAGCAGCCGTGATAAAGAAGGACGGATGTGATTTTTGCACCGCATGCGGCAGTACCGGAAGCTGCGGTTAAGCAAATGCGTAAGGCATAGTTACGGGCCTTTTAAGCATGGTGAAGACAGGGAGAGGGCAGCCTCTCTCTGTCCGATCCGATCCGATGAGCGAACTCATCGATTTGGTTCTGCAAAGGGACCAAATCGCTGCGTTTTCTGCCCTTGCATAGGGGCCTTGATCGTGGAATGATTCGAAGAGTGCGGGCGCCGGTGTCCTCCAGCGTTTTGACCCGCAGCCGATTTTCACACCCACCCTGAGTGTTTCAGGGCCTGCGAAGTTCGTCTTCGCCCATCAAGCAGCGCAACGCTGCATCTACTGCAACCCATTGGGGACTCACTTCCCCGCTGGGGAGTGGTGTCCCCGCTTTTGCTGGAGGACACCATGCAAGCACAAGACCAAACCCTCGACAAAGTCATCTGCTTCGAGTTGGGCGCGATCTCCCTCTGGAGTGGCCGCCGCAAGCTCAAGAAGGAGGACTTGAAACTCCAGTCGGAGGATGAGGTTCCCCCGGAAGCGCTTGCCTCCCTCGGGAGCAAGAAGGTCATCGACCCGGAGGAAATCTCCGACTTCGAAGCCATGAAGAAGGAGGCGCACCGCGAGTGCGCCAAGATCGGCATTCGTTTCCTTGGCGGCTATGCCGTCCCGGAAGCGGCAGCGAAGGATCTTGCGGCCACGCTCGATGAGATTGGTGCGCGTTTTGCGAAGAAGAAGGCTGACTTCCTGGCCAACTACGACGCAACCGTCAGCACCTGGATCGCCGCTCACCCCGAGTGGTCGTCCATGCTCAACGCCGCGGCGCTCACCCGAGCGGATGTGGATTCCAAGCTGCATTACGGCTGGACTTCGTTCCGTGTCGTGGCGGCGGCCGATGAGGCTGAGGAGAGCAGCGCCCTGAACAAGGGTCTGTCCTCCGAACTCAAGGGGCTGTCGGGGCAGTTGTACCGCGAGATCGCCAAGGCAGCCGCCCTGGTGATGGAGCAAAGCCTGCTCGGTCGGGATCGGGTCTCGCAAAAGATCCTGTCACCGATCCGCACCATCCGCGGGAAGCTCCTGGGCCTGTCGTTTCTAGACACCCGGGTTCAGCCGCTGATCGGCGCGATCGACCATGCAACCGGCCTTCTTCCCAAAGCGGGATGGATCGACGGGATGGCGCTCAGTGCGCTGCATGGCCTGGTGTTCATCCTGTCCGACGTGGACCGGATGATCAGCTACGGTCAGATGGTCGTTGATGGCGCTGCAGTCGATAAGGCCTTTGAGGCGTCTGTCCCCGGCCTGGCCGAGGAGGAAGACGATCTGGTCGAACTGATTGTGGAAGCCGCAAGCGAAGCTGCCGCTCCGGTTCTCACCCCGGCGCAACCTTCGCCCCTCGAGGATCTCTTCGGTGGTGCAGCCGCACAACCGACCTCAAGCACTCAATCCGATCCGTTCGCTGCTGGGATCGTTTCGCCGCCTCCGGTGAAGCGCCCCGCCCGCAGTCTCGGACTCTTCGCGTAATCCAACGTAAGGAGAACACCATGACGCACGCCCTCTTGAAGGGGGCGTTGCCGATCTATGCCCGGATGCTCGCAGAGTCTTGCGGCGTCCAGGTCGAGTTCGGCCACGCAATTCCTAAAACCGACGGGATCACGATCTTCCTGCCGGACCTTCCGGTGGATGATCCGACATCCAAGGCGCTGGCCTTCGGCATGATCATGCATGAGGCTGGCCACGTCACCGAAACGGCATTCTCGGCCTGGCCGAACAACCCTGTCGTCGCCGACATGGCGAACCGTCTGGAGGACATCCGGATGGAGGGTTGCCAGATCAGGAAATACCCCGGCGGCCGGCAGCGGCTGTCGATGATGGTCGATGGACTTGTATCCACCGGGTACTTCGGCTCTCCGGCCGGCGAGATGACCCCGAACGAGGCCATGGCAGCATTCGTGCTGTACCGCCTGCGTGCCAACGTGCTTGGCCAGCAGGCAGTGGCTCAGTACGCGGACATCGCCGAGGAACAGTGCCGCAAGCTGCTTCCCGAATCGGCGGTCACACGCCTCGATGTGCTGATGAACGAAGTGACCAGTTGCCGAAACACCGCTGATGTGGTCACGCTCGCCACCGAGATCGTCAAGATGCTCGAGGAAGAGCAGAAGAAGGCTGAAGAGGAGCAGGACCCCTCGAACCAGCCCCAGCAAGGCCAGCCTGAACCGCAGGATCCGTCAGGTTCGGCAAACGGCTGCACCGGGAACCAACAAGGCGATCCTTCGCAGCAGAACCCGTCGAATCAGCCGCAGCAAGACCAGCCAGGCAATCAGGATCAGTCCGGTTCGGCAGCGGGAAACGCCACAGGCCAGCAAGATGACCCCTCGAAGCACAACGACCCCATGCAGCAACAAGGCGCAGGGGCCGGGAGCGGGACGCCAGACCCGACAAAGAAGGCGGATAACCTGAAGAACATCCTGTCCGGTCAGGACAACAAAGGGATGGTCGATGTGGGCGATCTGCTCAAGGAGGCGCTGGGTCAGATCGGCAAGGAACGCCGGTACGAGAGCATCAGGTTCCCGAAATCGGTCAAGGCCACCAAGGGCTACGGCGACGCCTCGGAGATGTTGGCGCGCGTTTCAGCCGAGACGAGAGCACTTCGTCGCCGACTGTCGAATGAGCTGGAGGCGGTCGCCCAGTCGCATCGGAGGATCGGGCGCACGGGTACGCGATTGGCGACCAACCGGCTGTATCGGTTGGAGACCATGAACCCCAGGGTGTTCGAGCGGGTCGAGCAGGGCATCGCGGTCAATACGGCCGTGACCATCCTGATCGACGCGTCCGGGTCGATGTCGAGCCGGATCGCGCTCGCGGTCGACGCCGCACTGGGGCTGTACGCCGCCCTCGACAAGCTCTACGGGGTGAGTGCCGCTGTTGCGACGTTCCCCGCGTACGTCGATGGGCGTGAAGGGGTGAAGGTCCTTGCCGACTTCAACGACACCTTGCGCACGCATGCCGACTGCTTCACCGGTGTTTCTGCGGCAGGGGGGACGCCCTTGGCCGAGGCCATGTTGTGGGCCGGATCGAATCTCGTGCCTCGCAAAGAGGAACGCAAGATCCTCTTCATCTGCACCGACGGCGAGCCTAACAACGGCGAGGGGGTGAAGCAGATGAAGCAGATGCTCGAGGAGGAGGGCGTCGAGATCATGTGCCTGGGGATCGGCCATGACGCTCACGACTACTTCCCCGACAGCCGAACCATCCACAGCATCGCGGCGATGCCGCATGCGGTGTTCCAGATGATGCAGCGCAAGCTGCTTCGCCACGCCGCATGACCTTTCAAGCAACCACCTGGTTGCCCGCCCTTCGGGGCGGTTTTCTCAACCACCGCAGTGACGGTCGTTCAGAAAGCCGCTTGGAGGCTTCCCCTTTCTTGCAGTCCTTGTGACTGCATGCAGCTGGGCTCAACCAGCACATCAAGACGCCGCAGGCGTCCTCACCTTCGGGTGAGATCTATTCAACCGCAAGGCTCCGTCCGGGGCCTTCCAAAGCGTTCGGCCATTTCTTGAGCTCTTTGGTGGGCCCCGGTTGGGGAAATTGAAAGAAAGGAGGAAGCATGATGCAGCGTACCGACGCGCGCCAGTTGGCAAACAGCCACTGGCACGAAATTCTGGAGGCAGCCGGCATTGACGGTGAAAGCCTCGACGGGAACCACCATCCGTGCCCTCTTTGTGGGGGTTCAGACCGGTTCAGATTCGATGATCAAGAAGGGCGAGGGACCTACTACTGCAACGGATGCGGGGCAGGAGATGGCTTCAAGCTCCTCATGAGCTTCAAGACCTTCGCATTCAGGGACGCCGCGGACTTCGTTCGCAGTGTGCTTGGCGAGGGAGGACAATCGACTCCTCCGGTAGCGATGCCCAAGGCTCACAAGCCGCCGGCGAGGCCTGCCGATGAACAGCGACGCATTGAGGATCTGCGCCGTGCGTGGGACAAGGGTCGCCCTGTGCTGTACGGCGATACGGCGTGGCGGTATCTGACGCAGGAACGAAAGCTCCCTGTTGCAAAGATGCCCTCATCGTTGAGGTTTCATCCCCGCCTGGCCTACTCAGTGAAGGTCAAGCACCCGGATGGAAGTGTCGGGTTCAAGGTGGTGGGGTACTTCCCCGCCGTTCTTGCCAAGGTGGTCGACGCCGCTGGAAAAGCGGTGACGATTCACCGGACCTACTTGAGCGATAGCGGCAAGAAGGCACCGGTGGAGAACCCCAAGAAACTGATGAGGGGACTTCCGCTGAATGGCGGGGCCATTCGTCTGATGCCACACAAGGAGGTACTCGGTGTGGCGGAAGGGATCGAGACTGCCTTTGCCGCGCATGCCCTCACGGGAATCCCGACGTGGGCGACGATCAGCGCAAAGATCATGGAAGGCTTTCAGCCGCCCGCGGGGGTCACGATGGTGATCATCTTTGCTGACAACGATCCCCCGGATGAAAAGGGACGCAGGGCAGGGCAGGATGCTGCGAAGGTCCTGAAAGAGCGGCTCGAAGCCCAGGGCCTGAAGGTCAAGGTGATGATGCCGTGCAAGGCCGGCACCGATTTCCACGACGTGTGGATCGGCCATCTGGCCAAGAACAAAGCCGCTAGACAGCGCGCTTGAGATGCCGGCCCCCTCGTGACGATGTCACGGGGGGGTCTGCTTTTTTGGGGACGGTCCTATGTCCGAAGGCACAGCCGGCATTCAATGATTCCGTGCCATCGGGCAGAAGCGGCGTGAGACAAAGGGGAGCATCCTTTGCCGCATGAGACTCAAGAATAAACAACGCCTCGAGATGCCGACCAAGCCACCTGACAGGAAAAGATCAGGCTGCAGCTTTCTCGATTCGCACCAACTCGGATTGGGGACGACGCTCGAAGTAGGCGGTGGCGATCACCGGGACGGACCGATCATGCCCTTTTGCCGGCGTCACAATCACGTTCCACTCGGTCAGCGTAGAGTAGAGATAGCGACCCGAAAAGCCGTGACGATCTACGTCTCGCCGACGCTTCTCCTCACTGACGAGCACTTCGTAATCCAGGTTGCGGACAACGCGCCGAATCTGGTGCCAGGCCTCGGCAAGCGAGAGACCGTTGCCGCGGCGCTGGATCTGCTCAATCGCGTGAACGCTGACAGCAGCAATTCCAATTCCGGGGACTTCCATCAGATCATCAAGGGCCGCGCCGATCGTGATTTCCTCGACGTTCTCCAGCGCGCGGGGTTTGATCCACTGACGATCCTGGGAGACGGTGACGTTCGATCCCGCAAAACGGGTGGTCAGGAAGAAGGCGAAAGGAGTCAGATGCGGCTTCTTGGACTTCTGCTGCATCAGCTTCTTGATCTGACCCGAGGTCACATTGAGTTGAAGCCGATCAGTATCTTCGTCGGGTGCAGATACAGCGATTTGCTTCTGCGCAGCACGCCCCGCACGGTCCTGGCCAAAGATCCCCTTGACTACCAGCAGGTGGTGCAAGGCGCCCAGCTCGGCGATGACGTCCTTATCGGCGACTCCGGTTGTGACGCGGACCTTCAGCAGGCCCTGCTTTTGGACGCCATTTGCCCAAAAAACCTCGAAGAAATCGGGGTTGTCGGTGGGTTGCGCCAGTACGGTGAGAATGTTCATAAGCTCAAAATTCTATCGAAGAATGTTGAGCACATCGTCACATGGTTTCCGCCAACGTCAACGATTGACCAAGATCCGCGCACAGACAACGCCAACGATGCGGACTCCATTTCGTCGCTTGGACTCTTCGGCAAGATCGACTTCTTCGCCCTCGTACCGCGCATTCTCTGCGATGAGCTTGATCGTGCCTCGTGTTGTGAGATTCACCCGTCGGACGATGTAGCGCCCGGCCACATGGATCACATACACACCATCGGTATGTGCGCTCAGGGCGGGCAGGAAGCACACCAAGTCACCGTCGACCACGTAGGGACTCATCAGGTCCCCCTCGATCGGCAGGGCGTACACGCCGTCCGATCGGATGTCTGTCGGGTCGTCGGGGCATACCGAGATCCGCGTGGCCGACCGGGTACCGACCATGTTGAGCAACACATTTTCCGCTCGAGCTGGTATCTGGCCACCTCTTTCCTCGGTGCGCCCCAGAAGATCGTCAAACGAGCAGCCAAGCCACTCCCTCATGCGCTCCAGGCGGTCGTATTCGGGGATTTGCTTGCCGCTTAACCACTTCCCAGCCGTGGCCACCCCAACATCCATGCAGGTAGCGACGTGCTTTGACCTGCCAAAGCCGCTTGCAGGTACTCCGGCTTCGTCAAGAAGAGCGTTCAGGTTGGTGGCGAACTGCTGCTGAATGGTGGGGATCATTGATTAAAGTGCGCAATACGTGGAAAACGCCCTTATAGCTAAAAACGCCACAAGCAGCACCAACGGTATAAATACATTAATACATTGAAAGCAAGGCCCAGCACGGACAGTAATGTGACTTTAGTCACAACGTTAAGGGTAAAACAGGGGCCTAAGCAATGGTAAGGGGGTGTAAGCAAGCGGGATTAGGTGTATCGTTCGACGCGCTCGGGGCTTGTCATATGCGCGTTAAACGATAGGCTGAGTTCTACGAACGAAACTACACCTGGCAACATATATGAGCACGTCACATCTTGAACAACTCTCCCATCTCCAGGATCTGAATCTCTGGTTCATGCTCTCGCTGCGTGATGCCGCCATCAAGGACCTGCACTCGGCATGCGCAGAGTTCGGCACAGATCAGGCGTTTGCCAAATTCGTCACCGAGTTGCCGATTTCGCAGATTCAGAATATCTGCAGCACCCAGCGCGTCTTGTTCCGCCCCGCGGTCGATGTTGAGACCCTGGCTGCTCTGACGAAAATCCCGCAAGAGTCCCGTAGGGCGTACGCGACCATTGCTGGAGCCTGATCATGAGCTTGAAGGAGGCAGTCCTCGATCAAGAGACTCTACGCAGGGTCAATGAGTTGTGCATGGCGGGTGCTCGTCCCCCGGTCATTCGCGCACTTCTGCCCTCCTTCCCGACTGAGCTCATCAGCAATCTGTGGGTCTTGCACAACGGAAAACGCCCGCCGAAGGGTCCTTTGCCCTCCAACGTCGAGCACTACCTGTCAGGCCCATCTCGCCGACTTCAATCCTCATTGGTGCTGAACGTTTTCGAGAAGTCTCGGGCAGCGGGCGCACACGACATTGACGCCCTTCTTACTGCCCACAAGCAGTACATGATCACCTTCGGGCAGACAGAAATTGACCCCTATTCCTTCGATCGCGTCTGGGGGTTGCATCGCGAGTTCATCTCGATGCGTACCATCACCCTTGTGAAGTGTCCGTGCTGCAATGCCAGGTATGTCCACCGGACGCTCGAAGTCGTCAATCACCGGCACTGCCCGATGCGCCGATACCTTGCCCATCATGACAATCTCGTTGATGCGGTACTCAACCCCGAACCCGAGACGACAACCAGTGGGAGTGGGCGGCGACCATCTCAATCACAGATTGAAGCGGGCGTAATCGCTTTGCCTTACGAGATGAGCGCAGCAGTCCAACATCGTCTCATCTAACAGAGACCTTCATAAAACACCGAAAAAGCGGTGTTTTACAGACCAAAGCTCTCCTCCTGAACCGGGCATCATTTCTTCCATGATGCTCCGCAAGCTGGCCTCCTTTCTTACCCCCCGTTCGACCGCTGCTGCTCCTTCGCAGGCGGTCATTGCGCCTGGCGCAAACGCCTCGCAGCGCCCACGGCCCACGCCATCGACGCCGGTGTATCCGCCTTCCGACAACGGCGTGACGTTCTACCCGGCCCACGAAGTGCTCGCTACCCAGGCGGACCTTCTGCACCGGTTACGGATGGCCACCGGCGTCGCTGACGCTGAGTATGAGCGGCTCTACGGATCGGTCATCACGAATCTGGCCAACGGCGTGAACCTGCTGCCGGCCACGGAGACGGGCACTCACCAAGGCGCCGGCGGCCTTTTCCGACTGTCCCTCGAGTTGGGCTTCTACGCGCTTCAGGCGAGCGAAGCGTCGATCTTTGCCGCACGGGCAGGCGTTGAACGTCGGCGCCTGCTCGAGCCCCGCTGGCGCTACGCGACCTGGCTCGCGGGTATGTGCTGCGAACTCTACCGGCCAATCACCACCATGATCGTTACCACCCCCGATGGTGATCAGTGGCCCACATACCGCCTCCCCCTCGGGGAATGGCTCGACGAGAAAGGCTTTGATCGCTACTACATTCGCTGGATCGAGCAAAGCCCAGGCAAGCAACGCCCAGGGCGCGGCGCGGCGGCAACCCTTGCGCACCGTCTGATCCCTGACGTAGCGCTGCAGTACCTCCATGAGGGGTCCAACGAGATCGTACCGACGATGATCGACGTGATCACCGGTTCGTTCGGCTCCCACAACCCGCATCCGATGGCAAGGATCATCGAGGAAGTTCGCGAAAAGGTCGTTGCACGTGACAACGCGATTCGGCCACAGACCTACGGGAAACTTACCGTGGGTCAGCACACCGAACCGCACCTGCTCGATGCGATGCGCCGACTCCTCAAGAGTGGCAAGTGGACAATCAACGTCAAAAAGAGCCGCCTTTGGTTCGGAGATGAGGGGCTTTTCCTGATCTGGCCGACGGCCGCCAATGAGATGCTCGAGATGCTAAGGCAGGACGGCATTGCCGGCATCCCACAGGACTCCCATACGATCCTGGACATCCTGGCAGAAGCACAGGTGTTCGAAGCGCATCACGACGGTGGTTATTTCTGGACTGTGTTCCCGCCCTCGTCTTCCAATGAGCTTGCGGCGGTCAAGTTCGCGAACCCCGACACCATCTTCGGCGCGCTCTTCGATGCGCCAGAAAGTGCAGGCGTGCTGACCAAGCGTGCCGACCCCAATGCGGCCTCTGCGAGCAAGTCCACCGACCAATCAGCGGCTGAACCCTCGACCCCGACCACGACGCCGGCACCAGCGCCAGCACTTGAGCCCGTCCCGAAGACTGCACCAGAACCTTCACCATGCGAATCGGCTGCAGAGGACACGCACAAACCAGACCCGGTTGCGGCTAGGGCTCCGGCCTCCAGCTCAACAGAACCGCCAACGGGAACGAAGCACAAGCATCGCGTTGAGCCCAATCAGAGCAAGGAGCGACAACCGAAAACGGAGATCGATCTGGCCCAAAAGGTGAAGCCCGAACTTGGGAACGGACTCGATGCACTCACGCGAGACGTCTTCGGGGCGCTCCTGGATGACCTGCGTGCCGGGAAGATCACCAATGAGGCTGGCAAGTGCAAGGAAGGCTACGCAATCGGTCTTGAGCATCTGGCCTCGTACGGGATCGACATCCCGACGTTCGCGGCCGCGGTTCAGAAGGCGGGATGGCTTTACACCCCCTCGGACAAGCCGAACAAGAAAATCATCGAGGTGCAGATCAATGGCAAGTCGCAAAGAGCGATCGTTCTCAAGTTGCACGTCGCAATCGACATGGGGTTTGTAGCATGAGCATCGCGCTGAGACGGTTCGAGAATTCGGTTCGCCCGGCATATGAAGCGATCGCAGCCGTTTGCTGGACGTCCGCAACGCTGGTGATGGTCGTCATCATCCTTTTCACTAGCCTTCCAAAGGCGGCATTCGTGTGGATGGCCGGCATCTCGGCCCTTCTGGCATCGTGGCGCTGGTATCAGGTCACGAAGCTGTGGGACTTCAAGCTCAAGCTCTTCGGCCAGAGCTTCGCCTACATGAAGGCTTCCGTCCTGATGAAGCTCATGGGCTGCTCGCCCTCGGATCTGTGGATGGGCTTCGGCTTTGACTGGACCCCGGTGCACACACAGCGCGCCCTCGATATTCGCAAGCGCGCTGACAACGAGATTCTGCCGCCCGCCTGGTACCTCAAGCTCAAAGGGGCGAACCGAGCCAAACAGCAGGTAGTCGGCAAGCCGTGGATCCACGGCCTCGGCCTGGATGAGAAGGAGAAGCACATCTTCGTGCCCCTGGCCTCCATTGAAGGCCACAACCTCGTCTTCGGGACCACCGGCGCCGGCAAGACCAGGCTATTCGAAACCCTCATCACGCAGGACATCATGCGTGGCGATGTCGTGGTGATCATCGACCCGAAGGGCGACAAGGAACTGCGCGACATCGCAATGGCCGCCTGCAAGATGGCGGGGCGGCCAAACGCCTTTGTCGAGTTCCATCCGGCATTCCCGTCGCGTTCGATCCGGCTCGACCCGTTAAAGAACTGGAACAACGCCACCGAGATCGCGTCACGGATCGCCGCGCTGATGCCTTCCGAGTCGGGGTCGGACTCTTTCACTCAGATGGCATGGAAGGCCGTGCACGTCGTGAGCGAGGGCCTCATCTACGTCGACCAGATGCCCAACCTGATGCGGCTGCGCCGCTTCATCGAAGGTGGTCCAGAAGGGTTGATGGAAGAGGTGCTTCGCACCTATCTGACCCGTAACGTCGATCGTTGGCAGACGCTTCTTGCTCCCGTAGTTCAGCGAGCACGCGACGGAAAGCTGCCATCGAAGATGGCTGGTACCGCCGAACTCATCGCCTACGTGTACTACTACAAGCACGAGGTGCCCGAATCCCGGCGAGAGCCTTCCGTCGATGGCCTGCTGTCGATGGTCGAACACAACCGCGAGCACTTGGGAAAGATCCTTGCCAGCCTGGTGCCCTTGTTGGTCATGCTCACCGCAGGCGAGTTGGGGAAGATGCTCTCGCCCGACGCTAACGACATGGCAGACACCCGATCGATCTTCGACACGAAAAAGATCGTCAATGGCGGCCACGTTTTGTACCTGGGCCTTGATTCGCTCTCGAACGCAACCGTGGGCTCGGCGCTGGGCAGCGTGATCCTTGCTGACTTCGCGGCCGTGGCGGGCGAGCGCTACAACTACGGCACCGAGCAAGAGCTAAAGCAAAAGATCAAGCTCTACGTCGATGAGGCCGCCGAGGTGGTCAACCTGCCACTGATCCAGATCCTCAACAAGGGCCGCGGGGCTGGCTTCGTTGCCACGCTTGCAGCTCAGACGCTCCCCGACTTCATTGCGCGAATGGGAGATGAGGCGCGTGCCCGGCAGATTCTCGGCAACTGCAACAACCTCATCGCCCTTCGCACGAAAGATCGCCAGACGCAGGACTTCGTTGTGGAGACCTTCGGTACCACTCACGTCCAAACGATCTCGAGATCGATCGGTTCAGGCCAGCAAACCGACAACGCGGGGATGGACTACCGCAATCAGACATCGCAGAGCCTGCAGGAGACGGAGGCGGAGATCTTCGCTCCTGAGCTACTCGGCATGCTGCCCAACCTGCATTACATCGCCTTTATGTCAGGGGGACGCCTGATCAAGGGGCGCCTCCCGAAACTCCTCAACGAATGAGCGCCGCATGTCCATGAAGACCTACTCTACCTACGACCTCCTGAACCACGAGACGTCGCCCGACCAATATGTCAGCGGCGAGCACTCGGTCAAGCAGGCGTTGCTGCAGTCCGGCATGCAGGGCATTGTTCGATCGATCTGGATGAACTGCCCCGGACTCGAAACGGTGTGTGTGCGCCTTGCTCGAATGTTCAGCCATCACTACCCGGGCTCTACCGAGGGCTCCTCACTCCTCGCTGAGTCGATCCTCGCCGGCGCGAACGCATACACCGAGAGTGCGAAGAACGGGGGGCGGGTTGAGGAGAACGAGCAGGCTTTCCTTGCTGCCTTGCACCGTACCTCGATGTCCTTCCAACACAAAACTGCATTTGCGATTTGGGATGACGGAACAACGAAGATCTGGCTTCCCTTCGGCCACCCGCTGATCGACTGGGTCAAGAAGGAAAACCCAAGCCGGATCGGCTTTTTCAACGCTGAAATCGAACCGACCGAAAAGCAGATCAAGTCGGGCTCAATGATCATGGCCGCCTACCTACTGCGCTATGAGCGCTCCGAAGAGGTGTATGACCTGGTGACCGGGTATGCTGTTTAAGCACGTCTTTCTCTGGGTTGCGATCTGCTTCGCGTTGATGCTCGCGATCCCTATCGTGAGTTCTCCCCAAGTGATGTGGGAGAACGCCCGAACCGAACTAGGGATGATCGAGACAGCGTTCGGTACCGACGACACCGTAGCCCTCGCCAAAAGCGCAACGCAAACCTACAACGCGATCTTCATCGATACGGGCCTCATCCAGAAGACCCGAGGCGCGTACGTGTCTCGTGAAGAGCAAGAACTCGGCGAAGCCATGGTGGGCGGAGCGTCTCGCGCGGTGACCGGCTTGACCAACAACTACCTGGACACCTTCGCGGCGCTTACATACGTGATGATCCTCCGGGTCATGATCTTCATGAGTTGGCTGCCGTTCATCCTGCCGTTCATTCTTGCCGCAATAGGGGAGGGCGTGACACGGCGAAAGATCAAGTACGCAACCTTCGGGCAGTACGGCGCTGCCCTGTATGCAGGTGCGATGCACATGAGCGTGCTTATCCTGATTCTCCCCGTCTTGTATCTGATGGCGCCTTTACCCCTGACGCCATTCTTCATCCCGTTCTGGGCGCTGATCGCTGCGATTCCGGTTATCGCGAGCATCGCGAACGCCTCGCAAATCCTTCCTCGATAGAAGCGCTCCCCTCAGCACCAAATACTTCGGCGTAAAACAGCCATTTTGGGGTGTTTTACGCCGAAGGTCTGTTTGCTCGGCTCGCATATAGTCAGCTTCATGGACGCACTGACTACCGCCTCTGCCCTTGCTGCGCTGATGCAATCGCTCGGGCCTGTGAAAACGCTGCTCGAAGACCCCCTGGTGCAGGAGGTTGAGATCAATGGCCCCGACGACGTCTGGTTTGAACGCTCGGGCATCCAGCAGCGATCGCAGGTGAAGATCACCAAGGCGCAGATTGAAACCGCGATCACCGTGCTGGCCCGACTGGACCACAAGGACGCGAAGGCCGGCACCAAGGACGGCATCATCGACGCTCGGATGGATGGATTCCGCGTGGCAGCTGCGCTTGCCCCGACGTCTGTCCGCGGGCCTTCGATGTGCATCCGAAAACACAATCCATTGAGACTCACGCTCGAGGACTATGCCGCGGCCGGCGCCTTCTCTGCTGAATGGGCAGATAAGCTCAAGGAGATGGTCCGGGCGAAGAAGAACATCCTCGTTGTCGGCGGCACATCGAGCGGGAAGACAACGTTCACAAATGCCCTCATCGGGGAGATCCCGAGTGATGAGCGTGTGCTCACCATCGAGGACACTCCTGAACTCAAGGTGACGACACCGAACTGGGTCTCGCTGGAATCGAATGCGCAGAAAGGCATCACCACGAAGGATCTTGTCCGCCTGGCGCTGCGATACCGCCCGGATCGAATCATCGTCGGTGAAGTCCGCGGCGGCGAAGCCTATGACTTGCTGGATGCCGCCAATACGGGCCACGACGGTGTTATCGCGACCCTGCACGCCAATTCTTCGTTCGATGCGCTCTCGCGCTTTGAAACCCTGATTCTCCAGGGTGGCGTTCAGTGGCCCCATCGAGCGATCTGCTCACAGATCGCCAGGACTTTCGACTACGTGCTCTTCATGGCTCGCCGCCGTGGCGTTCGACGCCTTGAAGAAGTGCTCGCGCTCAACGGTTACGACAATGATTCCGAAAAGTACCAGTACGAGATCGCTTACCAATCGACAACCTAGGGAGGGGGCGAAACGAGAACTTATGTAACCCCCACTCTACGCACGCTTCATTCCTCATCAACATCGGAGAAACACAATGAACCAACTTCAAGCTCAATTCCTTTTCCAGGTCATTCGGATCACCGACTATTTGCGCCGACCCGAAACCCTTCACATGGCAATGATCATCGGCATCGGCATGGTGCTCGGCGTCTTCGGCAGTGACGTCTATGCAGCAGGCGGTTCAATGCCTTGGGAAGAGCCGATTTGCGCAGTAGCAAAATCCCTTGCAACAACAACGGCAAAAGCTGTTGCTGTGATGGCTGTTGTCTTCTGCGGCCTGATGCTCGCGTTCGGTGAACTTGGTGGGGTGTTCAAGACTTTCATTGGTCTGCTGATGGGTGTTTCGATGGCGATCATGGCCGGTCAATGGGTTGGGTTCATCGACGGCAGTGGCGGCCAGTTCTGCGGGAATTTCTAATCACCTACGTCAGAGGGCCTTACGGTGGCATATCAACCCCGCGAAACGGCTGTCCACAAGTCACTGCTCGAAGTGAAAAAGATCGGCGGCGTTGAATCGAAGATGGCGATCCTCAACGGGACGATTGCCGCCGCCCTAACGATGGGCATGGAGACGCTGTACATGATTCCAATCGCAGTATTCATGCACATGTTCCTGCGGTGGATGACGCGTAAGGATGACCAGATCATCAAGATCTACGGCCAATACAAGGTCTTTGCCGATATCTACGACCCGTGGCCGCGTCGAAAGATGCGCACCAATTCACGCCCGAAAGGATTCTCGAAGGGGATGCTGTGCTGAACGTTGGAAAGCTCGTCAAGAATTACGAGGATTCGGCTCGTTCGTTCGCCGAGTTGGTCCCATGGCTGGGGCAGATCGCGCCCGATGTCGTCATCTGCAAGGACGGAAGCTTTCTCGCATGCTTCGAGTATGAAGGGATCGACTCCGAAGGCGTGGAACAACACGTGATCGACCGCGCTTCGTCCCTGACTGAGCACGCGCTGCGTACCTTCGACGAACGTTTCACCGTCTGGTGGACGCTCGAGCGCAAGCAAACAGTACGCTACCCCGAAGGGAACTACGAGAATGAGATTGCCGGCATGGTTGATCATGTCTGGAAACATCAATTCTCGGAAAGCGGGCAGTACGTCAACCGCCATTTCCTGTCTGTTCTCTACACGCCTCCAGGGGGTATTGAGGGCTTCTTCGAGAAGATTGCCTACTTCACGAAAACTGAGCAGATGGGGCTCGGAAAGGCGATAGCGGAAACCGTCCGTTCGTCGCTTTTCCGACGGGCGGCTTTCCACTACGAGTCCCGGCAACTCTCCACCTTCCTTGATGAATTCTCCGAGCGGCTGGCCGCATTCGAGCAGATCGTCTCCGACCTGAGCATGCAGCGTCTGCGTGACGACTCCTTGCTCGGCTTCCTCTACCGACGAGCAACACCAACAACTTCGGCCGAAGAGATCAAACGTCCGAACGTGCCGTTCTATCTCGACAGTTATCTGAATGGCTCAACGCTCGTTGGCCGTGGGGACACGCTGTTTTTCCAGGGTGAGCGTGACACGCATGTTGCGGCTGTGAGCATCAAGGATTGGCCTAATTCCACCTATCCAGGACTGCTTGATGATCTGATGGCCGTCAAGGGCGAGCTCGTCATCTCGCAGGTGCTTCGACTTGCGTCAACTGATGCTTCGCGCAAGTTCATCCAGGACATCGAGCGTCACAACCGCAACATGGCCAAATCTCTCAAGACGTATTTAGTGGAGAGCTTGACCAAGGAAGAAAGCCGACAGGTTGATGTTGGTCGGATCGCGATGGCGGGGGATGCGAACGACGCGCTCACCGAAATGAGTACCGTGTCGCGCATCTATGGGCACTACAACCTGACCGTGCTCACTTACGGCTCGACGGCTATCGAAGCCGACGATCTCGCCAAGAGTGTGCATCGGCTTCTGAGTCAGAAACGATTTGTCGCTATTCGGGAGAACATGCATCTCCTGTCCTGCTTCGCCGGCGCGATGCCGGGCCAAGCGGGTGCGCTCGTACGCTGGCACTTCGTATCAACGGCAAATCTCTGCGATCTCGCACCGCTGCGGTCGCTGGGTATTGGTAACCCCATCAACCGCCACTTCACCGAACAGTACAGCACGTCACAGTTTCCGATTCCCTCTCTGACGGCATTCCCGACCGAATACTCGACGCCATACTACTTCAACTTCCATCAGGCCGATCTGGCGCACACACTGGTTGTGGGCCCTTCCCGCACCGGGAAAAGTACCTTCAACAATTTCCTGATCGCCCAACTTCAGAAGTACGCCCCCTGCCACACATTCATCTTCGACAAGGACTACTCCTGCCGAATCCCCACGATCCTGCAGGGCGGGACGCACGTTGACCTCGCGGGCGACAAATCCGAGGCTATCCCGCTCAACCCCTTGCTGCTGCTCGAAAACAAGAACAACTGGGCATGGCTCGCCAGTTGGCTCGAAATTCTGCTTGGGGCCCGTGGGTACCAGGTGTCATCGGGAGATTCGCGAGAACTGTGGCTCGCCATCAGCCGCCTGGCCGAAATGCCGAGAAGCATGTGGCGTTTGGTGACACTCGGTTCGATGATCCCCTCGCACCTTCACGAGCACCTCGAGCAGTGGATAGGTGAAGGACAGAAGGCGCACTTCTTCGATAACGACGCTGACTCCTTCGATCTGGGCAGCTTCACTTGTGTTGAGATGGGCAAGCTATTCCAGGACTCGGCCGTAGCAAAGGCATTCATCGAGTACGCCTTCTATCGGATCTCGCTCAAGCTCGATGGTCGGCCCGCGCTCATCTATCTCGAGGAGGCATGGTTCCTCCTCGAAGAGGAAACTTTCGCGGCCAAGGTGAATGACTGGCTTCGTACCCTGGCCAAGAAGAATGCCTGGGTATTGCTCGCGACTCAGTCGCTAGACGAAATCTCCCAGTCGAAGATCTTCGCAACCATTATCGACAACATACCAAACCGGATATACCTGCCTAACTCCAATGCGTTCGCGCATTACGACATGTACACCCAGAAGTTCGGCTTGAACGAAACCCAGGTTGGGCGAATTCAGAGTGCTGTGCCGAAATACAACTACTACATCGTGACCCCGATTCTTAGCAGGATGGTCTGTGTCTCATTGCCACCCGAGGTGCTCGCAGTCGTTCGCTCGGATAGCAAAGCGCAGAGGGTCTTCGATCGACACATCGCATCGGGTGCTGATGACTGGAAGTTCAATTACCTTGAGGAGATGGTTAATGTTCAATAAGCATTTCTCAAAGTTGCTTTCGGCTACGGCTGTCACATCCGCCTTGCTCTTCACACCGGTCTTGTGCAGCGCTGGTGGAGGAATGTCGGGCGGTGCAACTGAGGTGACACAGATCCTAAACAACGTCCAGTTGGCCATGCAGTCGGTCAAGCAAGAGCTTCAGTACGCAACACAACTTGAACAGTATTACACCGATCTACTTCAGCAGATGCCGGCCGAGCTCACAGGCGCACTGGATACCGTTCGGCAGGTTAACGGCGTAATCCAGAAGGCTTCGCAGGTTTATTCCACCGGCCAGCGTCTCTATGGATCTCTCGAGCAGATGAAGTCCCTTGCGGAGGGTAGGTTCCGAGAATTCGGGGCCAGTGGGCTAACCTGGGAGGACTACCTCAATCGCTCAGCTCGCATGGCTGATCATTTTCATAAGACCGGCAGCGTAATGACCGATCATGAGATCCATGTCATGAAATCAGTCCAGGACAACTACGAGCAAATGCGCGAATACTCCTCACAGATACCGCGCACCGAGGGTAGCCATCAGGCACTGCAGATCATGAATGGTCAGATGGCAATGCTCAACGGCTCAATCAATGAGATGTTGAGTTTCAACGCGGCACAGTCGCGTCGCGTTACCGAGCGGCAGATGGTCGAAGATGCCGCCAAAGCGAGCGAAGAGACGCGCGCTCTGAAGCAGAACATCATTTTCGGAGCCGGCGCTGCAGCCGACCGCGCATTCCTTGAGTCTCAGGACAAGCTTCGCAAATGATCAAACGACCCCTAATTCAGCGCACGATCCGGACCTTTTCAGTTGTTCTGGTTCTTCTCTGCTGCGTGACTGTTAAACCATCGTTCGGCCAGCATTTCGAGAGCGAAGCAGATCAGGTTGACACATTCCATCAGTCAGACCGAAACGCTGAGATCGCTGAGGCGCGAGAGCGCGCAGAGAGGGCAAAAGAGAATGCATACGCAGCGAGTTTAAGTATTCAGAATCAGGTTCGTAAGGTCATTGACGACCTTCGGAGTTCGATCAATTCCAAGGCCTCTCTGCTTGTGCCAGAGGGGAAATTACTTCTCACGACACTTTCAGTCATTGCCTTCTCGTGGCTGGGCATGCGGCTCGCGTTACAGGGTTCAAGTGCATCGGAAGGAATGGCTGAGGCAATAAACCTGATCTTCATGATTGGAATCGCAAGCTGGGTAGTTTCAAGCTCAGAGGTTTCAACCGGAATCATGAACGGTTTCGATGATATTGCCTCGAAGATCATTGGATCAGCAACGAGCGAAGGTTCAGGGTCGGACCCATCCCTTACCAGCCAAATCGACGTTGCCGTTCGTGCTTTGGTTGAATCCGTAGTTCGTATCTATGAGCAACCAAACGAATTGTCGTTGAGCATGGTACCTGTGCTCATCATGAAGGTCTTCATGTCGCTCTTCCTCCTGGCCGTTACGCTGGCCTATATGGGCATGTTCGTCATGACTCAGGTCATGTTTGGCATCGCACTGATCCTCGCGCCGGTCCTAGTACCCTTTTATGTGATACAGCCGCTTAGTTTCATTGCAACAGGCTGGTTCAAATTTTTGCTCAGTGCGGGAATGGCAAAGGTAGCAGGCGCGTTGATCCTGATGTTGACCGTTGGCTTCCTCAAGGAGACCGGGAATTACTTGGCTGCTATCGATCCCAACGAGGGGGCGCCCCTAGTCCTGTATTCAGGAGTTTTCCTTATCACGGGCATTATGGCCGTGATGATGATGCAGGCGTGGAGCATCGGCTCCTCAATCATGACTGGCGTTTCGCGGATGGGTAGCGGTTTGCCGAGCAAGCTTCAACCTGGAGGGATGGCAAACGCCGCGTCGTCGTCGATGCAAGGCGCAGCGAAGCAAGGGACGAGATCCGCCAATATGACTACGGGAGCCGCTGCCGGCGCCATCGGAGGCATAAAGGCAGCAAACGCGAGCGGGGGCAATCGCGCCACTGGGGCCTACAACGGCATGCGCGAAGGCATTAAAGCTGCTCGTGAGACAATGAGCGGGAAAGCGCCAAAGACATCATTGAACCCACTTCAGGTTGCAAGGAATGCCAGTGCTGCAGCCCAAAAGACTAAATCTGATGACAAGAGCCAATTATGAGTGTCTCTAAGCGTTGGCGATCCATGACTGATGAAGAGCTTGCCGAGTTGCAGGAGGCCGCCAGCGAACGGCGGTCCATGCGGATTGCTGAAGACAGGCACGAATACCCGGTTCCTCAAGCGGCCGAGACCACTTACAGCGGCGCAATCTATTGGGCATTCACTGTGCTACGTCAGGACAACCCGTTGTTTCTGTGTCTTGGCGTGATATTGAGCGGGTGGGTGATCTTGCGTTCGGCTCTTGGGGCCTTTGGCATTGTCATCATGTAGCTGAAGCGGCTTCGGCCGCTTTTTCATGGCTTGATGAAACATCCGATGATGTTAGGATGATTTTCAAGGAGCTCATGATGAATACGAAAACTTCTCTGACCACGTATAAGGCTGCGGCTGCAATCGCCCTTGCCGCATCCCTCTATACGTCATTCAACTGGGCTGTTGCCCCGTTCCTATTTCAGACGGCGATTCGTGGCCAGACCCAAGGCGTATGCAACAAGTCGAGCGCCTGTCGCGGACTTGATGCGTCCCTTGTGATCAACCGTAAGACGGGAAAGCTTGAGCGCCGTATGGTGGTCAAGTTTGCACGAGGCGCGAGTTCGAAAGAATCGGTAGCCTTGCTCAAGGCAATCAACGAGACGATCGAAGCAGGGATCAGCAAGGCCGGGCCAGTCACCCGCTCGGCAAACGCGGGTCTGCTGCCCCTGGAGGTGCGCCGTGACTAATCAACGATCCAAACTCGGCGCGAGCTTGTGGCACAACCTCTATGCCTGGTCCCTCGTGCTCTCGGTCATGCTGGCCGTGCCTATGGCCTTCTCACGGTTTTTCCCGGGCGATGAAGGTTTCCCTTCGACCGATGCGATGTTCTTGTACCTCGCAGGCGCCCAGTCCGTTATTTCGCTGGTGCTCATCGGCGGCACCGCGGCGATGGCGATCTCCGGTCGCACATGGACGACTGTGCCGTACGAGATCGCTCTGCCTTCCACGATCACCGCGATCCTGGCCATCCCTCACTTTGGCTGGTTTGCCGAGTTCTTTGTGCTCGCAGGCGCCAGCTGGGTGCTGGTCACGTTCGTGGCGATCTACCTCGCCGAGAATCCCCACAAGCGCAAGGTTCCCACTCCTCGGCCGCACTGGGGAGCAAACGGCAGCAGCAGCGAAGACGTCTCGCAGTTCCCTGCCGTTCGATCGACGTTGAACTTCACGAACATCCAAGGCATGGAGCCCTTGAAGGCCAAACTGCTTGAGGCTGGACAGGAGATCGTCGGCACGAAAGCGAAGAAGGGCGCCTCACGCAACGGCATCTTGCTGTTCGGATTGCCGGGCAACGGCAAGACCGCTTTTGCCAATGCGCTCGCAGGCGCGCTTGGGCTTCCGATCATCACGGCAACCTTTGGCAACGTTGCATCACGCTGGGTCAACCAGACAACCGAGCAGGTGGTTTCGGTGTTCCGTGCGGCGCGCGCCCAGGCCCCTTGTGTGCTGTTCCTCGATGAGATGGACAGTCTCCTCAAGGATCGGAACCAGACGATGAATAGCAGCAACGAAACCGCTAACACGACCAACGCGCTGCTCACTGAACTGGTAGCCAGCCGCGATGCGGGGATCGTCATCATCGGCGCGACGAACTATCTCGAAAAGCTCGATCCTGCCGCGATCCGCGAAGGTCGATTCGACTTCAAGATCGAGATCATTCCGCCCGATGAGGTGGCGCGCACCGCGTTGCTGCGTAACGGGCTGGCCCAATTCAAGCATCTGCGCATTGATCCGGGTGCCATCGAGATGGCTGCCAAGCGCTGGGAAGGTTTCTCCGTGGCCCGGATTCGCGCCGTTGCCGATGAGCTGGGGCGTATGTCGCTCAAGGAAGGCTTCAATGAAGTTTCCTACCTCGAACTTAAGGACGCCCTGCGAACCGTGCAGGGTCGTTCTGGCCGCATCCCCGAAGGCACGCCCCTGCTTTCTGAACTGACGATGCCCGAAGAGCTGGCCAAGCGCCTTAAGGGGATCTCCAACCGGATGATCAACGTCGAAGAGGTTGAGGCTCTTGGGGGCAAGGCGCCAAGCGGGTTGCTCTTTGCTGGCCCGCCCGGAACGGGCAAGACCGTCACGGCCCGGGCCCTGGCCAAGACGGCGGGCTGGGCGTTCATCGGTGTCACCGGCAACGAGTTGCTGGCGAACCCGGACAAGATCGACGACATCGTACGCGAAGCCAAAGATATTCGGCCCACGCTGGTGTTCATCGACGAGGCGGACGACGTGCTCGCCGACCGCCAGTTCGCCCGCCACTCGGCAAGCGTCACCAACCGCCTGCTGACGGCGATAGATGGGGCAGGGGGCAAGACGACCGACATCATCTGGGTCGCCGCCACGAACCATCCCGATCAGTTGGACCCCGCGGCGCTGCGCGGCGGTCGCTTCACGGTGAAGCTCGAGTTTGCGCTCCCCGATCAGTCGACCGTGGCCCGCTTCGTGCAGAAATGGATTGCACAATCCAATGCAAAGTTTGCCGCCGGTGCGACGCCGGATCGGATCGCGCAGGTGCTGGGCGAACTCTCGATCGCCAACGTGGCTGCGGTCATGCAGCAGGCCGTCGACCACATGGTCGATCGCGTCATGGAGACCGATGGTTTGGTCGAAGGCGAAGCGGTGACACTCGAAGACATGGAGATCGCGCGAGAGCATGTGATCGGCTGATACCGATCCTGCGTAACCGAGAGGGCTGCCTGGTGCAGCCCTTTTTCTTTTCGTGGCTCCTCATGTTCTTGGGTGGGTCCATCACGCCGTGTCCGTTCTGGACAAGGAGGCCGATCCCGCAGGCACAAAACACGTGCCAGCGAGAAAACACCCTCATAAAACACCCAATTCAGCCTGTTTTGCTCAGGGGTGGGGTTGCTTGCGCTGTGGCCTAATCATTTGCATCGGGTGCCACGACCAACCGTTAAGGCCCCAGTGACTGAGGAATGGGTCGGTCATCGATTCCAGCCCAACGGATAACCCCGGAGCAACGACAAGTGTTCAGGAAAAAGCAGACTGCACAACGCAATCAACAAACCGTCGAGAGCATCGGCAACGTTCCGCCGACCGCGTACGAGCGGGCGAGGGCAGAGTGGGCCGAGAGGAACGGCGACTCGACCGTAAATCAGGGGCGACTCTTCGTCATCGCCACGGTGTCCCTACTCATCACCCTGGCGATGGCGGTCGCGATTGCATCCCTTTTGCCCCTGAAAGAGGCGATCCCGTACGAGATCAATTTCGACCGCGATACGGGCGAAACCTCGGTCGTCGCCATCAAGACCCGACCGTTCGAACCCGATGAGATTCAGAAGCGCTACTTCATCGCCAAATGGGTGCAGACCCTGATGCGAATCGATCCCCTGACCATCGAGCGGGATCTCACCGAGGGTTTCAAGCTCGTTCGTGGCAAGGGCATCAATGAGTTCAAGGAATACATCTCGAAGACGCAGCCGATCAAGCGCGTACGCGAGAACAACACACTCACCCGCTCCGTCGAGATCTCGAACATCCAGTTCCTGGGCGAGAACATCGCCCAGGTGAGGGTCGTGGCCACTGAACGCACCGCCCAGGAGAAGTTCGATCCTCGCCGATACAACGCCATCGTCCACTTCGTCATCGACCCACCGAAGACCGAAGCCGAGATGTATGCCAACCCGATTGGCCTGCGAATCACCCACTTTGATATTTCCGAGGATCTCCAGTGAAGAAAATCGCTCTCGGAGTTGCGCTGACTCTGTTCTCGGCCCTCTCCATCCCTTACGCACAGGCTGAATCTCGTCCGATCGCCTTACCCAACGACACTCGGCTGATCGAGTTCGTCTATCGCCCGAACGAAATGTTCACGATCCTCACGCGTCCCGAGTCTGTGACGAACATCCAGCTCTCCGACGACGAAGAGCTTGTGACTCTGGCCATGGGCGACACAGCGCAATGGGTCGTATCTAACACCCAGGGCCATATCTTCATTAAGCCGGTTTTCCCTGATCTGGTAACCAGCGCCACACTGGTCACGACGAAGCGGACCTACCAGCTCACCCTGCGATCCAGCCCGATCGACGGCAAGTTCTACCAGCAGGTGACGTGGCACAACCCTCAGTTGATTGCCTATCGCAACGAGCAGGCCCGCGCCCGGGTTGCGGCCGCAGAGCTCGACACGAAGTTCCGTGAAGCACGGATGGCGGCGACCGTCGTGGCCGAGGATGTGAGCCTCGAGAAGCTCAACTTCGAGTACAGCGTTTCCGGAAAGGCGGACTTCGCTCCCACCACTGTGTTTGACGACGGGAAATTCACCTGGCTTCGTCTTGGCAACGTACAGCAGATGCCGGCCGTTTTCATGATCAACGAAGACAAGGACGTTGAGCTGCTGAACTTCACGCTGCGCGACAACTACATCGTCATCCATCGGCTGGTCCCCGGCGTGCTTCTCAAGCTCGGTGACCAGGAGGTCAAGATCACCCGCGGCAAGAAAACGGGTTGGTTTTCCAGCTCCAGCAGCTTCAACTTCGGGGGGAATTGATGAAGCCGCCGAGCGTTGAAGACTCCCTCGTTGAACCAAACAAGCCGCACCTCGGAGCGAGGATTGCTAAGAACCTTCACATCGTCGGCCCGGCATTCCTGCTCTCGCTCATTGGTGTCGTCCTGATCTTTCAGGCCAACGAAAAGGATCAAGCCCAGGTCGAGCCAACTGTGTCGCCAACAGAGGAGGAGATCAAAGGTCGTTCGCAGATCGATCGCGTGGCGCCTGACTTGATGCTCGCGCAGGAGATCGCCGCTCAGCGCAAGGCGGCCGAAGATGAACGTTTGCGGCGCGAAGCGCAAAAGCCGCCGGCGTTCGAGGTCTCTGAAAATCTTCCTCCTGTACCAGGGGCAGGCGCGAGCATGCTGCCGCCCATCCCGCAGGGCCGACCTGGGGGAGGGGAAGTTGACCAAGCGGCTGAAAAGGCCCGCATTCGTCAGGAGCAGATCCGCCAGTCGCAGATCATCGCTCTGGCAGGTAAGCCCAGTGCGACGGGGAGCGATCCGCGTGGCCCCGCTGAGGTCGATCCGGCTATCGCGAACACGCCCCAAGGGCGCATCGCTCAGATGCGTGCCGAAGCAGCACAACTTCGGCAGGCATCGCAGGCCCAGCAGGACCAGATCATCAAGGCCTCGCGCGCAGCATCGGCAGCCCCGCAAAGCGCTCCGATGACTGCGACCCGAACCGCAGCTCAGACCTCTCGCAACCCGAATGAAGCGTGGCTAGAACGCCAGCAAGCTCAATCCGGATCCAGTCAGGTGATCGGACTGGATGCGGCGCGCGCCGGACCAGTGATCCACCAAGGCGTGATTATCCCCGCCGTGCTCCTGACAGCACTCAACTCGGACCTTCCTGGCCAGATAAGCGCGCTCGTCTCGATGGACGTCTACGACTCCGTGCGGGGCAACAACCTGATGATCCCCAAGGGCTCCAAGCTAATCGGTCAGTACAACAGCGACATCCGGATCGGGCAGGAACGCATTATGGCCGCATTCACCCGGATCATTCGCCCCGATGGTTCATCGATCAACCTTGCTGGCATGCCTGGTGCCGACCAGATCGGTCAGGCAGGTCTACAAGGCGACGTGAACAACCACTTCTGGAAGATGTTCAGTTCGTCCTTCCTCATTGCCGGTGTCTCGTGGTTGTTCGACAAGAACAGCGACAACACGGTGGTTGTGAACAACAGCACCACACAGACGCCCACCGAGATGACCGGAGAGATCCTGAAGGACATCTCCAAGACCATTCTGGATCGAAATACGACGATCCAGCCGACGATCACCATCGAGAAGGGCCAGAAGCTCAACGTCGTGGTGAACAAGGACATCTCGATCCCGGCTTATTCCCCTCGATAAAACAGCTCAAAACGGCTGTTTTACGAAGCAAGTCTGTTCGACGACTCCAGTCAGAATAAGCCTACGGACCTGAAAACGATGACTCAACACCCAAGCACCTTCCTCCGCGCAATCGCCCTATGCATGACGCTTTCGAGCGCCAGTGCGATTGCGCAACAGAATCAACCATTCGACTTTTCGTACAGCGTGAGCGGATCGACGGCGCTGCGTCCTTCGCTGATCTTCAACGACGGTCGCGATATCTACATTCAGCCATCCAACCCGACTGCGCCTATTCGTGTCGAGGGAGCTAAGAGCTCGCGGCAAGGCCCCTACGTCGTCATCGAAGGGCTTCCGGACTCGTTCGTACTTTTCGGCGCCGGAAAGGATCGAGCCACCGTGCGCTATCAAGGTGTCAGCACTCCCGATGATCAGGTGAAACCGATTGCAGTTGCGGACCCGCATGTTGCGAAGCCCGCTCCCACTATCGCACCTACCCAGCCGACGCCCGAGCATATGAAGGTTGAGACAGCGATTGCATCGGCCCCCGCCGAGTCTCGAAATCCGTTTGCTGAGGCTCCTGGCACATGCAAGCCCAGCAACCTGTCCTCGACCTCGAATGTCGCGATCGAGTTTGGAACGGGCAGCACCACTTTGAATGCGGCCGGGAAGCAAAAACTTGAGGCTGAGGCAAGCCGGCAGGGCCTTCAAAGCGTTCGCATTCTCACCGCTGCAGCAGACACCGCAAAGGTTCGTACCGCAAGGGGCATTGCGATTGGGAATGCGCTTATTCAGGCCGGCATCACTCGGGAAATGCTCTCCCACGACGGCCACAGTGCGATCCCGGGCATGTACGAGATCGAGTTCACTGTTTCGAGGTCGGTGCCCTGCATTAAGGGTTCGCCGGTCGTGACTTTCGATAATGATCGTCTGACCGTGATTGCCACTGAGTCTGAACTCTCGGACGTCATGTATGAGGTTGCTCAGCAGATGAAGCGCCCGCTGGTCGTTGAAGGTGAAAAGCGGCCGGAGATCGTTTCCGTTCAATTCGCATCTGTCCCCTATCTGCAGGCGCTTGCCCGCATCGGCGACCAGATCAAGGGCAACGCAACCATCGTCTTGCGCGACAAAGAAATCGTGCTGAGATACTGAAATCAAGTCTTGAGGTAGCCGTGAATAAAAAGCTGATTGTCTCCGCATTCATCATCGCTTTTGCGTCAGTCGCGCACGCCGGATTCGTTGATGAGTCCAGTGCAAATCCTTTCTCTGCAAATACGCCGGTTCGGGTCATCGGAAGCGATAACTCCGAAACCCTTCATGGGTTTGCAGATGGCGTCCCGCTCCACCAGGCGGTGACCCAAATCGTTCCGCGCGACTATCACCTGAGATCCATCGGTATTGACCGTGTCGCCAATACGGCCGTGTCGTGGAAGGGCGGCAAAGACTGGACTTCCGTGCTTCGTGACGTGGTGTCCCAAGTGCCAGCCCTCAGCGCCGAAGTCGACACCAACTCCAGAATCGTGACGCTTACGCTCAAAGATGGCGTAGTCGAAGGCACACAGGCGCAGGGCGCATCCGACGCTGCCGTGAATGCTGCCTCCGCCGTTTGGGATCTCCGCTTTGAAGACAAAACCGTGCGTACCGCGCTTGAGCGGTGGGCAGCGTCGGCCGGTTGGCAGATGGTCTGGGAGCTCAACTACGACTATCCGATAGGCGCCTCCGCATCCCTGAACCAGACGTTCGAGGGGGCTATCGAGACCGTGATGCGGTCGATGGAGTCGGTCGAGTTCCCCCCGAAAGCCATCTTCTACCGCGGCAACCAAGTTGTGCGCATCGTCAATAAAGGCGTGGAGTAACCAATGACCATTTCCCGCAAGACCCTGCTTGCCGCCTCGATTCCGCTTGCGCTCGTGGGCTGCGTCAGCAACCCCACCAAGATCGAAGCCGACGTGGATCGCGTGAGCGCCAACGCCGACCGCCTGGGCCGACAAGTCGGTGTCGTCACTGCTGCTCGTCAGGACGCTCAACCTGTTGTCTTCAAGGACTCGGTGTTCATAGGTGGCACGGCCATCAAGCTCGAGAAGCAGGACACCCTTCCGGCAATCTTTAACGAGGAGGCTTCCTTCAACAACAGCGTGTCCGATCTGCGCGAATTCGCAGAACGGATCACGCTGCGCACACGGATCCCTGTGGCGATCGCCCCCGAGCTGTACATCAACAACGGGACGGCTGGCTCGCAAGGCGCCGGCATGGGGGCAGGGGTGGCGCCAGGTGCGGCGGGGCTCCCCCCGATTCCGGGTGCATCGCCCACGAGCTCGACACTGCCGATGGTCGGCTCGACCAGCCTTTACGCACCGATGAACATCAACTTCTCGGGCGGCACCCTCAAAGCGCTACTGGACATGGTCGCTGCGCGATACGGGGTGTTCTGGCGCTACAAGGGCGGTGAGATTCAGTTCTTCCTGAACGAGACGAAGACGTTCCAAGTGCGGGCGGTTCCGGGCACCTCCAAGCTCGACGCAAGTGTTGCAACCACCTCCGGCTCGAGCAACTCCTCGGGGTCGAGCGGTGCGACGGGCGAGAGCACGTCCATCCAGCAGGGCAACAACAGCCTTTCCACGAGCGTATCGTCGGAACTGTCTGTCTGGGATGGCCTTGGCAAATCGGTCGAAGCCATGCTCTCTCCGACTGGCAAGGTGGTTGTGTCCGTCGCGACGGGAACCATCACTGTCACGGACACGCCGACCGTCATCAAAGCGGTGAGCAGTTTCATCGATCAGCAAAATGACTCGCTCTCCAAGCAGGTGATGATCACCGTTCAAGTGCTCTCGGTCACGAAGAACGATTCCGACGACTACTCGATCTCGTGGGACCTGGTCTACGACAACCTGAAGAGTCGATACGGGCTGAGCAACCTCGTTACCGCTGCACCGGGATCGAGCTCCCTGACGCTGGGCATCATCAAGCCCAGTTCGAAGTGGAACGGTTCGCAGGCGGTGATCAACGCTCTTACCGAACAGGGTCAAGTTCATCTTGAAACGACCGCCTCCGTGGTTGCCCTCAACAACCAGCCGGCACCGATTCAGACCGCCAAGCAAGTCACGTACTTGGCCGAAACCACGACGACCAACACAACGGATGTGGGCTCCTCCACGGCAATCCGGCCGGGAACCGTAAGTAGCGGCTTCTCGATGCAGGTGCTGCCTTCGATCATGGAAGACGGTGCGTTGATCCTCCAGTTCAGCGCCGACGTTTCCGCGCTGCGCGAGATCCGTACGATCACAAGCGGCGAGGCCAGCATCGAGGCGCCCGAAGTCGACACGAAGAACTTCCTTCAGCGCATCAAGATGCGCTCGGGCGAAACCTTGGTGCTGTCCGGCTTCGAGCAAACCAACGGCAACCTTCGCTACAGCGGCGTGGGCAGTGCGCGCTTCCCGCTCTTGGGCGGTGGCATGAATGCCGAGCGTAACAAGGAATCGGTCGTCGTTCTGGTGACCCCGGTCGTCGTCAACTGATCCCATCGATATGACGCACAAAACCGTCCAGATCGGCAAGCACACCTTCGTTGGGGGGCTCACGTGGGTAGCTCTGTCACGCCCACGGGAGCTCAAGAAGGAGGCCATTGCCAACACGAGCAAGTACGGCGGCGACCTTTACGTGATCCGTAACGGCGTCGGCACCTCTCAGGTAGGCGTTGCGCTGTCGTCTGATGGCGCCGCTGCCAAGCAGTTGTCCCTTGCTGCCGCCGTTTCGAACGCGGTTTCCGAATCGCCCAGCCTGGTTCCAACCGCTCCCGGCCGCAGCCAGATGATCAACGACTGGCTGGGCGTGTTCGCGTGTGGCGACGATCGGTACGCCTTCATCGCGGTTCGCGACGGCTCCATCCTGCCCAATGGCGACTTCATCGGCTCTTTCGTAGAAGCGATCGAGCAACTCGAACACCACTACGGGATCGGTAGTTGGGCTGCCATCATGGGTAGCCCGGAGGTTGGCCAGGCGGGCTACCACAACTTTGTAGCCATCGAGCTTGAGGCGCTTCTCGCACTCAAGGGCGGGAAGCTCACCAAGGCAACTCAGTACCAACTGCACGCGCTCAAAGCCGAGATCTCCCGCAAGCAGATCATCGCCGCAGGCATCGCACTCTCTATGGCCTCGCTCGGCGGCGCCTTCTTGTACATGAAGAAGGTCGAAGCTGACCAACTCGCAGCCATCGAAGCACAACGACAGGAGTTGCTCGCGCTTCAGGGCGGTGGAGCAGTTCAGGTCGAGCGCGACTACCCAAAGGGCTGGCACACGGTTGCGGTGACGGGCAGCTTCCTGAGCCGCTGCCAAGGCCACATCCCGACGACTGCGCCCGGCGGATGGGCACTTGAGACCTTCATCTGCGACGGTGCCGCTTCCGAGGCGCTCTACAGGGGCAACGGCGCCCGGGCAGATCATCTGCTCGCCGTGCTGCCGACCGCTGGTCTTAACCCTGATGCCACGCAGGCCGTGCTCCGCAGGACGCTAGAGAACCTCACGTTCCGGGAGGACGAACTTCCGACCTTTGGCGACGTGCAACGCGGCTTCGTAAGCCTGCTGCAGGGCCTCAAGGCGCCCTATTCGGTAGGTAACCCCGAGATGCCGCCCGCCCCTCCGATGAGTGCCGAAGAGGCGAAGACCACAAAGATGCGCCCGGCTGAATGGCGCGAATACACCTTTGCCGTTGGCCCGATCGGCCTATCGCCCATGTCAATGCGAAGCGTACTCGACGTCTATGGGGTGCGGGTAACCAAGGCAACCCATCAATCAGGAAAGTGGACTTACGAAGGAAGGATCTATGCGAAATAAGACCGTAGTGATCGCAGCAGTTGTCTGCGCTTTGCTGCCGCAACTGAGCATTGCGAGCGAACCCGACGCGATGGATCTGACGACGATCAATGGGGAAGTCGACATTCTTCGAGCCAAGCTCGAGCGTGAAAAGTTGCGTCAGGCGCTCATTGAAGCGAGCGGCCAGAACCGCCGGGATGCGCCCGAGGAGAAGCGCTCTGAGGTGGCGGTCAAGTGGGTCGAGGGTTTTGGCGCCGAACGGTGGGCCATGCTCGTGATGCCATCGGGCAACGCCGTCGAAGCGCGAAAGGGCGATCGCCTTCCAGACGGCAGCACCGTCGCTGATATCGGAACGAACCGGGTCTCGATCAATCGCGGCGGTCGAGTTATTCCGCTCGAGTTCGTGAACCGCACACCCGCGGTCGGCTCGACTCCGCAAATGACCCAGAGCCTGCCAATGGGCATGGCCCACATGCCCAACTGAATCAACGGGAGTTGATGATGAGTTTCCTCAAAAACCTGAGAAACATGGTTCAGCCCACGGGTCCCCAAGTCGCAATGGCAGCGGCCGGTGCAGCAACCGCTGCTGAAGGCCTGCGCGGTCCTATGAAGACACTACGCGTGGATCAACCCACAGGCTCACGGCCCATCCAGAGGTCGGCGTTCTTCGAGGATGCACCATTCGAGGAAAACATCGTCGTCAACTTCAAAGAGACAACGATCCGCTCCTCTGAGGGCGAGCTTCATGCCAATCACGAAGCCGCACGGCTCTTGTGCTTCCTCTCCGATGGACGACTGCTGATCGCCCGCGGTCAGGAAACCAATGCGCACGTGATGTCCTACATCACACTGCTTCGGCGCAAGGGCATCGAATTCAGGATCGTCACAACCACGCTGCGCTCCATCTCGAACGTCTATCAAGCCGCCGGCGTGGCCATCACCGATGACCAGGGCCAGTTCAGTCAGACTCAGATGCAGGTCGCGGGGATGAAGATCATCTCCGAAGCAGCCGCCTCGTCCGCTTCGGACATTCACATTCGCATCGACCGCACGGGCACTGACATCCTGTATCGCATTCACGGCGAACTGGAGAAGGCTCACGAGCAGGACCCCGAGTACGGGATGAAGCTCGTCCGTTACTACTACCAGGCGATGGCCGACGTCTCGGAAGAGACCTTCAAGGAGAACATTCGACTCGATGCGCGAATTGGCGACACATCGAAGCTCCCCCCGGGCCTGAACGGCATTCGTATCGCAGCAAGCCCGACCGCCGAGGCAACCGTGATGGTGCTTCGACTGCTCTACAACGACGCGCTCGACTCGCACGATCCGTGCGATCTCGGCTTTACGAAGTCCCACAAGTTCCTGTTCCAGCACATGCAGGAACAACCCATTGGCCTGAACATCATCAGCGGGCCAACCGGCTCCGGCAAATCGACCACGCTTCAACGTCTGCTTCGCGGCTACATCAACGAAACGCAAGGTCGCAAGCATGTCCTCACGGTCGAAGACCCGCCCGAGTACCCAATCAGCGGGGCTGTGCAAACTCCCGTCGGCAATGCAACCTCCCAGTTGGAGCGTGAGGAGATGTTCATTGCCGCGATCAACGCGGCGATGCGCCTGGACCCTGACACCATCATGATCGGCGAGGTTCGTGACAAGCCTTCAGTCGAGCTCGCATTGCGCGCGGCTACGACAGGCCACCAGGTCTGGACGACGCTGCACGCCAACAGCGCACTGGGCATTGCCGACCGCCTGATCAACATCGGCATCGAACCCGACATGCTGCTCGATCACTCCGTTCTCACCGGACTGATCAGCCAGAGGCTCGTCAAGAAGCTCTGCCCGCACTGCAAGAAGCCCTTGCGTGATCATTTGGACAAGATGCCGGAACGAACTCTGGAGCGGATTCAGCGTGCGCTGGGTTCCGACTGGATCGACGTTTTCATCACCGGAGACGGCTGCGAGCACTGTAGTAACCGCGGCTCGATTGGTCGTACCGTTTGCGCCGAAATCATCATCCCTGACCCCATGCTGTGCGAGTACCTGCGCCGCGGCGAGCGGGTTAAGGCTCGAAATCACTGGCTGCAAGAGCAGCAGGGTCAAACGATCGTCCACCACGCGATTGAGAAAGTGAAGGCAGGGGTAGTCGATCCGATGATGGCCGAGCGGGTTGTCGGCCATCTGCACATGGCCGAGTTGCTGTACGACAACATGGTCACCGTTGGGGAGGTTGTCGGTGACAAGTTCTAATCTCGAACTGCGCCTAGCCAAGCTGACGTTTACGACCGCTCAACGTCTGCGCACGTGGCAGATGATGGCCGTGATGTTGCAGAACAAGATCGGCATCGATCAGATACTGGCCGAACTCTACGATCGCGCGTCCGATGGCGGTGAAAAGCCAAAGGACACCCTCGCGATGATCTACGCCGAATGGCGAACCAGCATCCTGAATGGCGGCCGGTTTGCAGATGCGATAAACGGCTGGGTTCCGACCATGGAACGCATGGTGATCATGTCAGGCGAGCAGTCCGGCAATCTGCCAAAGGCGTTCGAGTCTGTGATTGAAATCGTGGAGACGAACCGCAAGGTTCAATCTGCAGTGCTGGGTGGTTTGTTCTATCCGACCATCCTCATCATGGCGACGATCGGCTATCTGTTCCTTTTCGGGATAAAGGTAATCCCTGAGTTCACGCGGATTCTCGATGTGAGCACGTGGGGGCCACTCGCAAAGTCGCTCCACACCCTTTCGATGTTCACGATCAATTACGGCGTGTTTCTGATAGTCGGTGTCATCGCAATGGTGGTGTCCGTCGCCATGACGATGCCCATGTTCACAGGGCCGTTTCGCATCAGACTCGACAAGCTCCCGCCGTGGTCACTTTACAGATTGGTCGTCGGCTCGGGCTTCTTGTTTGCGCTCTCGGCGCTTCTGAACGGCGGTATGCGAATCAAGGATGCCCTCGTGGCGATCAAGGGCACCGCAACACCCTATCTCAATGAGCGGATCGAGGCCTATCTCTACGGGATCAACGGCGGCCAGAACGCCGGCGATGCGATGAAGAATGCCGGTTACAACTTCCCGTCCAAGGACATCGTCGCCGACCTGGGGATCTACTCGAAATACTCAGGGGACTTCGGTGACGCCCTCGACCGTGTCGGTAAGCAGTGGATGCGGATGGGCCTTCAGACCATTCAAGCCCAGATGAAAGTCCTGAACGGAATGGCTATTGCCTTCATGGCCTTGGTTCTCATGTGGATCGTCGCCGGATTCTTCGCCATTCAACAGGAGATCGCATCTCTGAGCCGCAACATGTAACCCAAGCCAAAGCTACTCACCTTTATCGAACACAACCTAGATCACCAATCCACTTCTGGAGAGCACTATGACCAAAAAATCCTTTGCATCGATCTCTTTCAAAGCCCGTCAGCGTGGCGCATCCCTGATCGAAATCATTTCCTACCTCGGCGTCGCTGCGATCGTCATCATCGGTGCCGTGATGCTCCTCTCTGGAGCATTCAGTTCCGCGAACTCGAATCGCGCCATTCAAGAGATCAGCGCACTGCAACTGGCGGTCAAGAAGCTCTACATGGGACAGACGGCCGGCTACGGCACCGCTGCCATGAATGAGCAGCTGATCAAGGCAGGCCAAGTGCCCTCCACACTGAACCACGTGACCTCGGCACCGTGGTCGATTACCAACGCATGGAACGGGGCGGTGACAGTTTCCGGAAACAGCACCACTTTCGAGATCTCGTACGGCTCCATTCCCCAAAACATCTGCATCGAAGTGCTGACCGGTCTCGGCACCCAAGGTTGGAACGCAATTTTGGCCGGAGACACTGGAGCTACTGCGGTCGCCGTACCCGTTACCGTCGCCTCCGCAACGACTGCGTGCTCGACGACGAACGTGATCCGCTTCCGCAGCACCTGATCCCGACGGAATCAAGGGAGGGGGATGGAGTATCCCCTCCCTTGGTGAAGGCGTAGATCACGCTTAGCGCTCACGCACCCCGCGCACCAAGAATCCTCAACCGCACATTCCATAGAAGGCATAGCTGTTGAGGGTCGATCGCGAAGGCCAGATCGAACCATCGACGCTTTCAACCTTGTACATCTCTGTCTCGCTCAACAGGGCCGAGGCGACGAGAACAACACTGGCGAAATCAGAAAATGACAACGCAGATGCTCGAGGCGACTTGCGTCAGAGAGATGACGTTTGCCGATCTCTACTTGGGGCACCCCAGCCTCGGAAATCGGTTCTCCGCCGTACCCAAAGCCCCAGCAGATCCGGTCCTGGCCTCACCGTCTCTGGATGCCGACCTCAAGACGCTCTATGAACGGTGCATCGAAGCCCATCAGTCGAGCCGAGATGGGGATTTCAAGCTGGTCTACGATGGCGTGAGCTATCGGGTTGCGATCATGCAGTCGATGGGCGGACTTGTCTTCGTCCTTCGCAAGATGGTCAGCAACATCCGAAGCCTGCATGAGCTGGGTGTTCCCGCCCTCTACACACAGCCGCTCATGCAGCAGAACCTGCGTGGCCTCTTGTTGATAGCCGGCACGATGAACTCGGGCAAGACCACAACAGCAGGAGCCATCATCGCCGGTCGTCTGGCGAGGTACGGAGGCGTCGCCGTCACCGCCGAAGATCCTGTGGAACTTCCTCTCGAAGGGGAGCACGGCTTGGGCGTTTGCTTTCAGACGCACGCAAGTAGGGAGCGCGGGGGCTTTGCGGAATCCTGCAGAAGCCTCGTGCGTTGGGGTGCAAGGATCATCTATCTTGGTGAGATCCGTGATGGGGAGACTGCCGTCGAAGCCCTCCGAGCCGGCGTGAACGGCCACCTGGTGATCTCGACCCTGCACGCCGAGGACATCCAGACCGCTCTTCGGAGAATGCTCGCCATGTCTGCTGAGCACTTCGATCCGGCAAGTGCGCAAAGCCTGCTCGCGGACGGACTGGTCGGCGTCATGCATCAACGCCTGGTGGGTGATCCACGCCGGTTGGAGGCTGATTTGCTCATGCTCTCCGACGCGCCATCAGCCACATCGATGATTCGGGAAGGAAAGCTCGAACGGCTGGCCTCTGAGATCCGCCTGCAGCAAGCACGCTTGATCCAGGCAACCGCGATGTCGGATCAACGCTGATGTACCCCCTGATGATCATGTTGTCCGCATTGGCAATTATCGGTTCGATCGTAACGATTAGCGTATCGAACCGAGACCCTTTGCCGCCGCCGGAGGGGTCGGCCAGCGTGCTGGCCGACAATCTGTTTGTCTACGCAGATGCGGTAGCACGGTATGTCGCGACCCAACCAGTCCGATATACAGAGCCCGGTGCCGGCAACAGCGTGCCGGATTCATCCCTCACATTCCCAGCTTGGTTCCAAAGAAACGCCAGATGGGACAACAAGGTCATCGACGGGGTGGCCACCATCTACTCGGCAACGCCCTACAACGGCCCAGGTCTGAGTGCCGAGCTCACGCGCCGCACTCAAGGTTCATACCGAGCGGGGATTACGGCCACTGATGGCGAGATCATCTCATTTCAGCATGGCCCAACCGGAATCGTCGTTCCCGCCGGCATCCCTTCCAACGTCGCCGTCTACCAGATCATTGTCCGTCAATGACGCACTACCTCACAGATTTGACACTGGAGCTAGCCGCGATTACGAAGGTCGGCACAGATATCGCCATCACGATGTGGGAAAGGCAAGTTGGAGTCACCACGCCCCTAGACCACGTCGGATTGAGCCTCCAAAAGCATAATCATCATCTGAGCCTCGTCGAGACTCTTCACAACGCAATCCAAGCCAACGATGACAAGGATGCAAAGCGGTCTGCGCACCTGATTCTCACTGAGATTCAGAAAACCCGCGTGACGTTGATGCAGGATGTTGTAGATCGACGAGCAGTGACCGCGCACGAACACAAGTTCCCGCTTGAGAAAGCGGAGAAATCAGTTACGAATATTCTGTCCAAACTGTCACAAGGAAAGGGGCCAAATAATGACCCACGCAACACAGATGGCCGGCGCTGATTCAACGGCGGTTACTGAACTGCTGCTCGAACTGGCGAACAGCGACGCGAACTATTCGGATGTCCACATCGAGCATGACCGCCCCGTGATGGTCAGGATGCCGACAGGCTGGCAGGAGGTCGCCGAGGCACCCATGCTGACGAAGCAGGACATCACGGACTTCTTGCAAGCGACAGAACCAGGGTGGAAGGCACAGATCGACGATCACGCCATCAGCCGTGCCATTGACTTGTACTCCTGCCGGCTACGGCTGAACGCCTTCAAGACCAACGGGGGCAAATCGCTCGCAATCAACGTGCGACGCCAGCCTTTGAGGCCTCTGGCGCTTGAGGAGACAGGGCTGCCGATGTACCTGCGGACTCAGGTGACCCATCAACGTGGCTTGATACTTGTCACCGGCCAAACGGGTGCGGGGAAGACAACGACCATGGCGTCCCTGCTGGACCACGTGAATCAGACACGAAACGCACACATCATCACCATCGAAGATCCGATTGAGTTTGTCCACGAACGGAACAGGTCGATCATCTCGTCCAAGGAAGTTGGAATCGACACGCCGTCGTTTGCCCAAGGTCTGCGGGACTCATTGCGCCAGAAGCCCGATGTGATCATGGTCGGTGAGATCCGCGATCGCGACACTGCTGACACTGTGTTTACAGCGGCCGAATCTGGCCACCTGGTCCTGGCATCGCTGCACACGAACTCGGTACTCGGTGCCATCAACAAAATGCTGAGTTGGTTCCCTGATGAAACGACACATCGGAGCAGGATGCTGGCCGATTCCCTTCTCTGTGTCATCTCCCAAACTCTCATACCCTCGGCAGACGGGATGCGCAGGGTATTGGCGCCTGAGATCCTACTGAACCAGGACAAGGCTGTTGCTGAATGCCTGGAAAAGCCAGACAAGCACACATCGCTTCGGGAGTTCATGAACGAATCGAGGGACAAGATGAGCCAGTCGCTAAACAACGTTCTGGTTCAGCTTGTCAGGGAAGGGAAGATCACCGATCGCGATGCGATGAGAAACACGCACGACCGTGTTGGGCTCATGGGTTTGCTATCCGCCAAACTCATCTAGCTTCCCGTATCCCCTAGAACACACCCAGCCGCACCTAGAGTGCGGCTTCTCATTTTTGGGCTCTTGAACTCAAGGCTATGTGCGATACCTTGATACACAGAAGGCCGCCAATATCGATGCGACCGAATTACTGGAGCCCGTCATGATCAAGAATTTCTCCTACACGATTCCGACAGTTGGCCGCATCAGCATCGGCGAAAAGGTCGAGCGCAACGGCAATAGCCTTCCTGCACGCCTTAACCGATTCGTGATTACCGCACAACACAAACGCGATGGGAAATGGGTTGAGCACCCTATAACTGATGCCGTTGCCAAGGAAACTAATCAGGATAAGCTGAAGCTCACCGAAATCCCCGTCTGCCTCATGTTCAACGATCCCGATCTGTCGTTGCGTGAGCGGTTCGAGGCCTTCGATGACAAGGGGCGCATGCTCTGCGCAGGCGACGGCGAAAAGGCACGTCGCATGTGCAGCGGTAAAGTCGAAACGGTCGATTGTTCTGGCCCCGATCACTGCGAGTTCGCGCGGACGGCACGGTGCAAGCTGATGACCCGCCTCAACGTTCAGATCGACGTTACCCAAACGGGGGGCGCCAGTGCATCTTCGGACCCCCTGTCTTCCTTCATCCTGCGCAGTTCAGGCTTCAACACTGCACGCACGCTACACAGTAAGTTGCAGGCTCTCCATGGTCTTCTGGATGGCAGGCTGATCGGCGTGCCGATGATTCTAAAACTGCGCCAAAAGAGTTCGACGCAGTCGTATCAGTCGATCTTCTACTACGCCGACCTCGTACCGGCCGTGCCTCTTGTGGAAGCGGCGAAACTCGCCAAAGTGACCGCATTAAAGATGGAGGAGGCCGGTCTTAACCAGGCAAAGTTCGAGCAGCAGATCAAGAAAGGCCTGGAAAATGGTCCGTTCGAAGAAACGCTCGAAGACCTCGTGGAGTACGAAGATTATCTGGGTGATGACTTTCGATCCGAAGCCACCGGCGAAGGTGGTGGAATTGCCGAACGGTCGCCGATCCAAGGCGTTGTCGGCCTCGAGGACACTGAGCAGGATTCAGATGCAGGGCTTGAAGGGCTCCGTAAGCTCCTTCAAAAGCAAGCTGCCTGACCACTAGGTAGCTTGAAAGTATGCGGCGGCCTTTGGGCCGCCGTTCTCGTTTGTAGAGGTCATCCGTACATTTGGACGAATGCCCACATTACGTCGCTACAACAAGGTCATGCGATCGACTTTCGGGCCAAGGTCTCTCGCTCAGGTAGGAGTCGGTTCGGATCATCGAGCCTGTGCTCGTACAAGTCCTGCCAGTAGAAATCTGCACGCTCTCGAGGATCAACTGGCAGGTGAGGGCCAACGAAGCAATATGGGTCCTCAAGCCCAAGGCGTGGGGCAAGAATCGTCGGCAATTCGCTCAATGAGGTTACATCATCTTCGATGTAGTTGAGTCGTGACAAAGCCATTACCTCAAGTTTGTCTTGAATGCAGGCGCCTTTAGCTCTAGCCTGATGGATCACGTCATACTCGAGTAGAACTTGATGCAAGCGTATGGTCGCATTGTAGTCAGCAACTCCATACATCATCACAGTAAACGCCACGCCATATCCAAAGAAATTGAACTCCCGATGCGGCAAATACCACTCAAAGTAGTCGAATACCCCCCCTGCAACAAGGACTATCATCTGATGAGCGATTGCTAACAGGAAGAACAAGCTCACAGATCCCACAAAGATCGCATAGGGCGAAGTGACCGCAGAGAATGCAGTAAAGGGTCTAGCTTTAACAACCCTACTCGCTTTCAAAAGATTACTGCTAAAACGTCCAGGCGAGATCGCAGCAAGTTTGATTAGATTAGCCAATGCTCTCGACGAGAAATACGCATCAAAGAGATTGTTTTTCACACCCGAGAAGGTCGTGTTTGCGTACCAAACAAAGTATATGATGGTGGTCGGGAATAGCGCGAATGGAACGGACCTAATTACTCCGAGAGGTATCACCCAAAACAAATGCCATCTATTATGGGTCACCTCAAGAAGGTACAAAACCGCAAGGAGAGCGTTATGTGCAATTCTGTAGCCGATAATCATTGCCAGAACTGGATGCTGAAAACTACCTCCGTAAATGTCCCACAAGGACCTCCTAACCTCTCCCCACGGGACAAAGTAGATGTATGAAACGGAAATCAAATAGACTGCAAGATAATATCCACATATCGGGAGATGGCCATCAACCAGGTCTTTCGCGACCTCGGGCAGCTTTGGGTCGTACTGTCCGTGATTCCTCCTCAACTCCGATAGCTCTTCTTTCGTTAATTCCCTCTCGTAGCCTTTCGCTTCATCACCAATAAAAAGCGGGCTAAAATAGGGGCTGTACTGAGCAGCCAAGAAGTTTTTCAAGGAACTGCTCAGCTCAAAGAGCCTCAGTTGAATTCCCCCGAACAGTGAGAGCATCATGGATCCTCATTCAGGATGTGCTGGCTTTAATCTCGACGCTTCCATGGCGCATTTTCAAGACCGCTCTTGAAATCTGAGACATTATCTGCCTTCTGCATCACCCCGTAGATTGACAACCCTGCCACCACAGCTGATTTGGCCTTTCCGGTCAAACCCTGGCTTGCTTCGATAATATGATTCACGTGACCTGGGGTAGTAATCGGCGTACTGAAGTACCCCGCAACTCGACCCACGTTATCCCAGTTTGCGCTGACATGAGTCTCTAGGGCGTTCCTCGCCTTGTCATTCTTTATCAGCGAAGTCAGACTTCCACCCGCGTATTTGCCTATGATGCTTGTAGCGGCACCCACTGCAGGAACGGCTGCGGCGCAATCCAGGAACCGCCCTGTTGTTTCCCCGAACAGTTCGGCAGAATCTGTCTTGGCAAGGTCATAGAGATGGGCAACATACGGCCGAGCGGCCGCTAGCTGTGGCCTGAGCGCCGCAACTACCCCTTCAGTGACGCCCTTGCTGGAAGCTGCGCACCGCAGTCCTGATACTGCGCTCCCTGCTACTGGAAGAATGGCCATCATGTCCGCGACAGCTTCGCTGTCACTATCGAACTCCTTGAGCTTCTTCGCAATTCTCGCGTCGGCGGCGAGGGACTGCGCCGTTTGTACGACCCCATCCTCACCAACGAAGTAATTCTGCGTATAAAAAACCCTTTGAGACTCCCTTGCGGTGCAATCAACTTTCACGAACGCTGAATAGTTGCCAAAGTATTTAAAGGCAGGGAAGTAGATAACTGGTGGCTGTTCTGGCCTTGGTCCAATCTGTCCTCCAGTAAGCCATTTATCAAATGGCTCGAAGGGCGCGGCGCATCCTTTGTAGTAAACAAAGTGGATCGTTCTCGATGACAAATTTGCGGCCACTCTAAAGGGAGAATCTGCACGACGATATTCTTGTTGGGCTTTTTTATGTTCTTCTTGTCGATTCGTAATGCGCCCCATGCTGTCTAGCGTAGGACCACCTGGATAGAAAGTTGTAGCGAAATAATGCGTGTAGTACGGCTGCCCACCTCCCTTCATTCGTCTATGAACGTCACTCATAAGTGATTCGCCCATGTTGGAGAGGATTGGACCGGCAGCCTGTCGCTGTGACTTGAAGGGTGGGGGAGGGGGCACATACGCCAGATTCTTCAGCGGCACCTCCGCGGCACGGTCAGTCGGGTTGTAGAAGGCGTAGGTCATTCCCTTCGGTGTTTCCCTTCGCACCAGAACAGTCCCGTTCTCGAGCGCAAACGGAATGTTGGCCGGAATCGCATCCAGGCCAAAGGTCGTGGAGGCGCGTCCGGTGACCTGCCCCCCGGAGCCCCTGCCTGTCGCCTCAGAGATGATCCGCATCGCCTCGAGGACAGCGCCAACACCTGTGGCCGCCACCTCGACGGATGGCCCACGCGTCAGAATGGGTTCGAAGGGGTTGCCAAGTGAGATTGGCCCCGTGGATTGCTGGGTAGGATTGTTGGAAAGAAGGACCACCACGGAGCCTGGCTGCAGCGTGAATGCGGCACCTTCAGTCCGTCCCAACTCGTCGACGGCTTGCTGCGTGGCAACGTTGAGCGCGAGGCGAAGCGCCGCAAACTGCCCGTAGTACGCATTGAGCACGCCGGCGAGTTCGAACTCATCGCGAAGGATCGCTTCCGTGATCTCACGACGAAGCAACTGCGTCACCTCGGCCAGTGCTGCCACATCCTCAAGGCTACCGTCGAAGGGGAGTTCCCCCATGCCTGGGACGCGGACGTTATCTACCGGCGTGAGCTTCATCCGGTTGAACGTGATCGATTCGCGGGCCGGTTTGTCGGTGGTTTCAGTGGGAACGGTTGCGCAACCGCCGGCGGCCAGTGTGGCTGCGATCAATGCGAGGGTCGTGAGGCGTGGTTTGAACATGGCTGTCATATCGAGATAGTCGTGGTATCACTATTCCACACGTCGCCAGTTCTTCAAGACGGCAACTGGCGACGGTGGAGCACGACATCACGCTATCACTCCTCGACCTGACGACCCCCTCCGTAAAACACGGCATTTCCAGGCTTTTCTCGGAGGGTTTGTATCTAGCCTTCCAGATCCTTCGACTGTGACGGTGCAGTTTCCTGTCGCTCAATCTTGGCCTGGAGTTGTTCGATTTGGCTGGTCAGCGCGCTGTTTCGCTTCGCGAGGTCATCAAGCTGCGCTTGCTGCGATTCACGGATCAGTCGTAGCTCGGTCTTCAGGCCCACCAGTTCCATCTCTCGCTCGTGCACCGTGCTACGAAGCCGCTCGATCGTCTCGTCAGCACTTTTGGTCTTCGTTCTCAGCGCGTCGACCTCCACGAGCGATCGCCGCTCGAGATCCCGGTAGTGCTCGTCGGCACGAGTCATCGCGCGTTGGTGTTCATCTGACTGCTGTGCAGCAGCCTCGCGCACAAGTTTCACCTGAAGCTCGAAGTCCTCGCGTTGGGCCTTGAGGTTGCGCTCATGGGTGTCCCTCATGTGCGACAACTCCACCTTGTGATCCGTGTCGCGCTGCTGGATCTGATTCCTTAGCGCTTCCTGATCTCGACGCAGTTCCTTGATCTCCTGTTCCGCTTCTGCGAGCAGGGTGGAGCGGTGTGAGAGTTCGAGGCGGAGATCAACGTTGTCCTGATCGGATTTCGCCGCGGATGCTTTGGCCTGGGCCAGTTCAGCCAGCGCTCCGTCGAGCTTTTCCTGCAGCGCAGACCTCATGTCCTCAAGCGCCCGGCGCTCCTTCACGAATTGGCTGTCCGCCTCGAGCGACGCTGTTTCCCAGAACGCCTCCATCGCCTTCACGACTACGTCGGGCAGGGAGGGGATCATGCGCCGGCGGGCATGCTGGGAGAACACGTGCTCGTACCAGCCGTTCACGTCCTTCTGGACGTCCGTGTCCGAGCCACGGGGGTAGTGGATCTTCACCGACCGTAGCGACGGCTTGATGCCCTGAGCGGAGAGCTGATCGCATACCTCCCACACGGCTTCACGCCGACCCTTGGTCTGATCAGTCACGGCTTTGCTCATGGTCGATCGCCTCCAGTAAGGCCTGGATGGTCTCCAGGCATGCGTTCAAGTCTTTCCTGATGTCCCCGGCAGCGAATCTGAGCACTCGCCAACCGCAGATGACTAGCGATGAGTGAAGGAAAAGTGGTACTGATTTGGAAGTAATAACGGAAATGCCGTCCAAGAATCGGCGTTTAGCTGTGAAGTGAAAGTGAAAGTCCGCGG
>JALHFX010000170.1 GCA_022837595.1 Propionibacterium sp. | reverse complement strand
CTGACGCAGATACTCCAGAATCGGGAATCCACCCGGCGCCAGCGCGCCGCCGTGCAGCGCGAGATCGCTCTTCGCAGGTGGGCACTGGTGCGCTACCCAAAGGTCGATTGACCGCGTGCCCTCACCTCACGGCGCGGTGTCGCCAACGATCTCCAGGGGCGGGAGCCCGTCGACGATCCTCATGGTCTCGACGCTCACCGTCACCACCCTCTTGACGAGGTCGACGATGTACCGGGGGTCGCCGACCTCGCGGGACCAGTCATTGGGGTCATTGACGATGCCCGACGGCTTGTCGGTCTTGACCTGGTAGCGCTCCATCACCCACTCAAGGGCGGTGCGGGAGCCGAGGAGGTAGCGGTGGGCCTCATCAGGGATCCCGGTCAGGGTGACGTGGGAGTTGTAGACCACGGTCGACTTGTCCTTCGCCGTTCCCTTGCCGCCGTAGCGCATCTTGGTCACCCGGTACAGGTTCCACTCGTCGAGATCCATGGGGGCGGACTCCTGGAGTGGGTAGGGTTCGACGGCTTCGTACCCGATGTGCAGGGTGGCGAGCTCCCGGCCGGCGTCACGGAAGGCGTGGAAGTCCTCACCAGTGGCCACGAGGGGGATGCGAGGCAGTGAGCGTTTCAGGTCCGCGGCGTAGCGTTCCCGGTAGTCCGGGGAGTGCAGCATCCCGTAGACGTAGTAGAAGATGTCGTCCTTCGTGACGTCAGGTCCGTAGGCGGTGCGGTACTCGGTGAGCGCGGTGTCGGTGATGTTGTCGAGGCGCTGGTAACCGGAATGATCGTCTGAGAGCCCGGAGAGCAGATCGTCGTCACTGTTGGTCTCGTAGGTCCACCGTGGGAAGAACTGACCAGTGTCGAGAAGGTGGAGGTCGGGCAAGCGGTCGGTGGCGATGCAGCAGAACTCGTAGTGGGACGCGGGTCCGGTGAGCTCGATCCCGATGTTGTCGACCGACGGCGAGGGGAAGAACCGTGGCTGCTGCGAACGTTCATGGTTGAGTTGAGCATCGTAGTAGACGTGTTGTCTGCAGAAGGGCCGGTACAGGCCAGAAGCGACGTGAGTGGGCTGGAAGGTGGCGCGCTCGTACTTGCGCAATGAAGCCTTGAGGCTGCGAGTCCAGCTGATCTTCGCCGGATCCGGATCGATGGATCCCTCGACGTGAGACTGACGGTCACGCTCGGGGAGGCCGCGTGTCAGGTGAACGAAGGCATCAACCTGGCCGTTGTAAGCAGCTATTGTCCGTCGGATGTTCTCTGTTAGCTTCTTGATGGAGTAGTTGTAGATCCATGCATCGCGTCCGGTTTCCAGACCGCGCGAGAATGCATTGAAGATTGAGTGAACCTCGGCCCGGTCCCGTGTCCCAAGCGGCGTAAGAGCTGCGAAGGTGTGGTTGCGTTGGGAGAGCCAGTCGCCGTGCTCGTTGGGGGTGATCTGCTGCCAGCCGTCCCCGGTGAGCGCGGACTGGGTGAGGGTGTGGAGTTTGTCTTCGCGGGTGAGGTAGTCGCCGATGTCGCGGTAGTGGATGGTCGCCTGGCCGGTGTGGTGGGGCTTCTTCACGAGCAGGACGATGGCGACGGTGGTGCGGGCTCCTTGGCCGAAGACGTTGTCCTTCTCCTTGCGGCGTTGCTCGCCGGCGGTGCGGGCGTTGCCGCGGAGGTTGTAGACGTGGATGGCGGCGAACTCCTCGGCGAGGGTTTGGCGGAGGCCGTCGGCGGTGTTGGAGTCGATCCAGCCGCCGTTGGTGACGTACCCGATGACCCCGTCGTCGCCGATGCGGTCGGTGGCCCAGCGGATGGCGCGGATGTAGGAGTCGTAGAGCGAGTTCTTGTTTGTGGCGGTGGAGCGGGCGGCGTAGGTGGTCTCGATGTTCGCATCGAGGGTGGGGTACTTCAGGTTGGCGTTGGCGTCGTTGCCGGAGGTCTGGCCTACCGAGTATGGGGGATTGCCGATGATGACCCGGATATCCAATGCCTTCTGGGCTTCGGCGCGGGCGGAGTTGGTGGGGAAGACGGTGGCGTCGAGGGTGTCGCCGTGTTCGGTCATCTGGAAGGTGTCGGTCAGGACGATGCCGGTGAACGGTTCGTACCCCGCTTCTGGGTCGGTCTGGGTGAGGAGGCCGTGGTAGGTGGCCTCGATGTTGATCGCGGCGATGTAGTAGGCCAGCAGGAGGATCTCGTTGGCGTGCAACTCGGCGGTGTACTTCCGGGCCAGGTCGCCCTCGCGGATGAACCCGGACTCCAGCAGCCGGACGATGAAGGTCCCGGTGCCGGTGAACGGGTCCAGCACGTGTACCCCCTGGTCGGTGAGGGAGGCGGCGAACTGGGTGTTCAGGACGTGCTCGACGGACCGGAGGATGAAGTCGACGACCTCGACGGGGGTGTAGACGATGCCGAGGGATTCGGCGGCCTTGGGGAAGGCGAGGCGGAAGAACTTCTCGTACAGCTCGGTGATGATCCGCTGTTTGCCTTCGGCGTTGTCGAT
>JALHFX010000169.1 GCA_022837595.1 Propionibacterium sp. | reverse complement strand
GCTTGCTCATATTGACTTATCCGCAGCTGCTTCTTCCATGAGAATCGCTTTCCGGACGATCCACATCCGCTGGCCGATCGTGAATGCTCCTGCCAGGCAAAGATAGCCGAGCGCGACCGGAAGCGCCCAGGTGATACCCAAGCCGGTCAGCAGCGTCCCCGCTAGACCCAGCAGCAGCCGGTCTGCCCGCCCGGCAAGCCCAGCATGAACCTCAATGCCCACTGCCTCGCCACGGGCCTTGCTGTAAGAGGTGACCTGCGCGAAGACCAGCGTTCCGATCGCGAGCGCACAGTACAGTTGCGAGCCGGGTTGGGCGGCATAATACAAAGCAAGTCCGCCGAAGATCGCGCCATCGGCCAGCCGGTCGAGAGTGGAATCCAGAAAGGCTCCCCACTTCGAGCTACGACCCGATTCACGGGCCATCGTGCCGTCCAGGGAATCAGAGAAGATGAACAGCGTCATCACCAGTGCCCCTTGCCACAACCACCCCTGTGGGAAGCAGACCAAAGCGATCATGATCGTCGCGATGGTACCTGTCCACGTGACTGCATCGGGGGTGACGCCCAACTTCAGTAGGCCCAGCGCCGGTGGACGAATGACTTTCGTCCACTGGGCTCGGATCTTCTCAAGCATGCTGTCCTTCCGATTGAGCGCCGAACAGCGAAGTCCAGCCGTCGGCAAATAGTTTCCTGGTATCGGCTAGGAACTGCGGCAGCGCCTTGGTGCGTCCGATCACCGGGAGAAAATTCGCGTCGCCCTGCCACCGCGGCACGATGTGCTGGTGCAGGTGCGCGGCGATGCCGGCGCCTGCGATCTCTCCCTGGTTCATCCCGAGGTTGAAGCCTTTAGGCGCTGAGACATGCTGGATAACCCGAACCGCCCGTTGGGTTAACTCCGCCACCTCCTGGGTCTCCTGGGCATCGAGGTCGACATAAGACGACACATGCCGATAAGTGCAGACCAGCAGGTGACCGGGGTTATACGGGTAAAGATTGCAAATCACATAGGCCCGCTCCCCACGGTGCACGATCAACGATTCCTCATCGCTGCGCTGTGGTGCCCGACAGAACGGGCACTGCTCCGCGCCGCCGTCAGCCGGTTTGGACTCCCCTTGGATGTAGACCATCCGATACGGAGTCCACAATCGCTGCAGCGCATCGGGCTCGCCGGGGAGCTCACCGGGTTCGATGACTTCGCAGGGTTCTTCGTTATTCACCGTCCGCCTCGGACTTCGGATCGTCATTACGATGTGATTCGGCCCATTCCTGGATGAAGGCCACGGCCTGATCAATCGGCACGCCATTGCGCTGCGAACCGTCACGGAAACGGAAGGAGACCGAATTGGCCTCGGCATCGATCTCTCCGGCGATCAGCATGAACGGGATCTTCTGCTTCTGAGCGTTTCGGATCTTCTTCTGCATCCGATCGTCCGAAGCATCCAATTCGGTACGGATACCGACTGCCTGCAACTTGGCGAGCACACCGCCGAGATAGTCGTTATAGCTCGACGCTACTGGGATACCAACGACCTGCACTGGAGCCAGCCAGACGGGAAAGGCACCCGCATAGTGTTCGATCAGGACCCCCATGAACCGTTCGATGGAACCGAACTTCGCAGAGTGGATCATCACCGGCTGCTGATGGCTGCCGTCCGGCGCAACGTATTCCAGACCGAAACGCTCCGGCTGGTTGAAGTCGTACTGGATCGTCGACATCTGCCAGGTGCGTCCGATTGCGTCCTTCGCCTGAATGGAGATCTTCGGGCCGTAATAGGCGGCACCGCCCGGATCGTCCACCACCGTCAGCCCGGATTCGTGGGCGATATCTGACAGAACCTTGGTGGCCTTCTCCCACTGCTCGTCTGAGCCGATGAACTTGTCCTTCTTCTTGCCGACCTCGTCGCGGGTCGAGAGTTCGAGTGCGAGATCGCCCATCCCGAAATCCGCAAGCAGGCTGAGGATGAACCTCAACAGGTGACGGACCTCGTCGGGAGCCTGCTCCGGCGTGCAGTACGAGTGCGAATCGTCCTGGGTGATCGAGCGAACACGGGTCAGCCCTTGCACAACACCGGACTTCTCATTGCGATAGACGGTGCCGAACTCGAACAGGCGTAATGGCAGCTCTCGGTAGGAGCGTCCACGCGAGGAGTAGATCAGGTTATGCATCGGGCAGTTCATCGCCTTGAGGCGGTAGGCCTGGCCGTCATCCTCGAGATGCGGGAACATGCCTTCGGCATAATACGGCAGGTGCCCCGAGGTGAAGAAGAGATCCTCTTTCGCAATATGCGGGGTACCGACGTACTCGAAACCCTCCTCAATGTGACGGGCGCGAACGTAGTCTTCCATGACCCGCTTGATCACACCGCCCTTGGGGTGGAAGAGCGGCAACCCGGGTCCGACTTGCTCATGGAAGCTGAAGAGATCGAGCTCGGCACCAAGCTTGCGGTGGTCGCGTTTGGCGGCCTCGGCCATGCGGTGTTGGTAATCCTTCAGGTCGTCGCGGGTCGCCCA
>JALHFX010000057.1 GCA_022837595.1 Propionibacterium sp. | reverse complement strand
CTATGGGAACTCGGGCACCCGCTTCAAGGTGTTCGGCAGCCCGGGCACCCCGCGCACCGTCCAGGAGAAGCTGGCCGATGCTGCACAGGTCAACGCCTTCACCGGTCTGGCCCCGATCGTGGCCCTCCACATCCCGTGGGACAAGGTCGATGATTACGAAGAACTCGCCGATTACGCCGGCGAACTCGGGGTCAAGCTCGGCACGATCAATTCGAACACCTTCCAGGATGATGACTATAAGTTCGGCAGCCTGACTCATCTGGATCCGAAGGTACGCCAGCAAGCGATCGATCATCACTATGAGTGCATCGACATCATGAACGTCACTGGTTCCCGCGATCTGAAGATCTGGTTGGCCGACGGCTCGAACTATCCCGGCCAGGCCGATCTGCGCGGTCGCCAAGACCGGTTGGCTGATTCGCTGGCGAAGATTTACGACCGGCTCGGGCCCGAGCAGCGACTGGTGCTCGAATACAAGTTCTTCGAGCCGGCCTTCTACCACACCGATGTGCCGGACTGGGGCACGAGCTTCGCCCAGGTATCGGCGCTGGGCCCGAAGGCGATGGTTTGCCTGGACACCGGCCACCACGCGCCGGGCACCAACATCGAGTTCATCGTGATGCAACTCTTGCGGCTGGGCAAGCTCGGCAGCTTCGACTTCAACTCGCGGTTCTACGCCGACGACGATCTGATCGTCGGTGCGGCCGATCCGGCCCAGCTCTTCCGGCTGCTCTTCGAGGTGATCCGGGGCGGCGGATTTGGGGAAGACTCCCCGGTGGCGTTCATGCTCGACCAGTGCCACAACATCGAGGACAAGATCCCCGGTCAGATCCGCTCGGTGCTGAATGTCCAGGAGATGAGTGCACGGGCACTGATGGTTGATCGGGATGCCCTGGCAGTGGCTCAAGCCAACGGGGACGTGCTGGGTGCCAACCAGATCTTCATGGATGCGTTCTACACCGACGTCCGCCCTGACCTGGCTGCCTGGCGGGAATCCCGCGGCTTGCCGGCCGATCCGATGGCCGCGTTCCTCGCGTCCGGCTATCTCGAGCGCATTGCCGAAGAGCGCGTTGGCGGCACACAGTCCAGCTGGGGCGCCTGAGATCATGAGCTGGATCGCCGCCATCGATCTCGGCGCCAGTAGCGGCCGAGTGATCATCGGAAAGTTGAGCGCAGACCGCCTGGTAACCCGGGAGGTGCACCGCTTCGCGAACGAGACGGTGCGCCTACCCGGCGCCGCCGGGGCCACCCTGTGCTGGAGCATCACCGGATTGTTCGCCGAGATCTGCAAAGGCCTCGAGCGGGCCATCCAAGAAGTCGGAACTCTGGAGGCCATCGGCATCGACACCTGGGGCGTGGACTACGGGCTCTTGGACGCGGATGGTGTGCTGGCAGCTCCGGTCGTCCACTACCGGGATCGTCGGACTCACGATGTACCCGGCCAGGTATCGCAGTCGATTGATCCGCAGCGTCTCTACGAGCTGAACGGCACTCAGGTCCAGGAGTTCAACACGGTCTATCAGCTGGTCGCCGGCGCCGACAGTTCCGCACTCCAGCGGGCGTCCTCGCTCGTGCTGGTACCGGATCTGCTGGGCTACTGGCTCACCGGTGTACAGCGTGCCGAGGTCACCAACGCCTCGACGACCGGGCTGATCGACCCGGCGACCCGCACCTGGTCGCAAGAACTGCTGGACGCGCTCCCCGAGGGATCCGCGATTCAGGGGCTGCTGCCCACCCTGGCAGAGCCCGGCACGATCCTGGGACCGGTGCTACCGGACGTTGTGCCCGGTGTGGTCAACGCGGCCGGTGAACCGACCCCGGTCGTCCACGTCGGTTCGCACGACACCGCGTCCGCGGTGGTCGGCGTTCCTGCTCAACAGCCCAACTTCGCCTATATCTCCAGCGGCACCTGGTCGCTGGTTGGGCTGGAACTGGACGAGCCGGTGCTCACGCAGGCCTCCCGCGCCGACAACTTCACCAACGAACTCGGCGTGGACGGCACGGTCCGCTATCTGAAGAATGTCTCGGGCATGTGGACCTTCAACCACTGTCTCGCCGAGTGGAGAAGCCAGGACGGTGGGCGGCCGATCGACATTACGAGACTGCTGACGCAGGCCGCCGACGAGCCGTCGCTGGCTCGTGTGGTCGATCTGAATCACCCCAGTCTCGTCGCTCCCGGGCCGATGACTCAGCGGATCAACGACCTCCTCGTCGCCAACGGTCAACCGCCCGCAACAACGCGGGTCCAGACTGTGCGGGCGATCATGGACTCGCTGGCGCTGGCCTACCGAGCAGCGATAGAGCTGGCCGGAAGTCACGCTGGGCGTGAGGTCGACGTGGTGCATATCGTCGGCGGCGGTTCCCGCAACGCCCACCTCTGCCAGCAGACCGCAGATGCCACCGGACGCCCGGTCGTCGCTGGGCCTGCCGAAGGAACCGCCCTGGGCAATCTGCTCGTCACGGCGCGCGCGATCGGACAGCTGGACGGAGGCCTGGACCAGCTCCGTGCGGTAGGTGCTGCGTCCAGCGACCTCACCCTTTACCGGCCCACCTTGTCCCCGCGTACCTCCGAGGCTTGGTTACAAGCCGCTCAACTCCTCAACTCAATGATCAAAAACAACAAGAAAGGCTGAACAATGACCACCTCACATCCCACCAACCTGACTGATCTCCTCGGCAGCATGGGAGCCGCAGGCAAGCGTCTCAACGCCATCGACGCGATCGAGGCCGGTGCCGGCAACCTGTCCGTCTGCTGCAACTGGACACTGGATCTCAACGAGATCTTCCCCGACACGACCACCATCGATCTTCCGCTGGAAGTCCCCGGCCTGGCCGGGTACACCGTGCTGGTCACCGGCACCGGTTGCCGCCTGCGCGAGGTCGCCGATGAGCCCGCTCTCAACGTCGGTGCGGTGAGCATCAACGAGGACGGCACAACCGGCACCCTGCACTACCGCGCCGATGGCAACTTCATTCGCCCCACCAGCGAGTTCAACTCGCATCTGGCGGTCCACCACGACCAGATCACCCGCCGCGGGCTCGACCTGCACGCTGTCATCCACGCCCAGCCTCCGCACCTGGTGCAACTGACCCATATTCCCGCCTACCAGTCCACCGAAGCCATGAACGGCGCCATCCTGCGCTGGGAGCCGGAGACCATCGTCCAGCTTCCTGCCGGGCTCGAGTACCTGCCGTTCATGGTGCCCGGCTCGCAAGAGCTCATGGAGAACAACGTCCGCGGCCTGCGCGACCACGTGATCACCATCTGGGCCAAGCACGGCTTGATGGCCCGAAGCGATGTCTCGCCGCTGGGCGCCTGTGACAAGATCGAATACGCCGAGACCGGCGCCGCCTACGAATGCCGCAACCTTTCCACCGGCGGAGCCGGGGAAGGCGTGACCAAGGACGAACTGCGCCGGGTCCGCGACGCATTCAACGTCACCACCACACTGGTATAAGTCGGCCTTAGCCGCTGTCATCGGCTGCGATCAGGGCCTGCGCCCGCAACATGCTGCGGACGCAGGCCCTGTCGGCTGTCCAGGGATGCCCCAGATCATCGTGACCGTGTTTTCGGCAGGCCGCGCGGGTGGTCGGTTTCAGAAATCTAGGAATCCATAGGGATTCCTTACCGTCCGGGGCTAGCCTTGAGCGTGGTGAAGAACGTAAGTATTGCGCGAATGCGCGGGAAGCTGCGTCAGATTTGGCCCGGTTTGCCCAGTACCCCCGCTGCATGGCGACGCTCGATGGCTGGTGCAGCCAAAGATGTCGGACGCCTGACCTTGGCGACCGTGCTCGGCTATGAACTCACCGTGCAACTGCTGCCGCCACCGTCCGAACTCACCGGAGCTTTGACCGCTCTGCTGGTTACCCAAGCATCGTTGCGCGGTTCGTTCCGCGTCGGGATGGCGCGCGTGGGTTCGGTGCTGACAGGAATCCTGGTAGCCCTTGTCGTCTCGATCTTCGTCGGGCTGCACTGGTGGTCGCTGGCAGTTGTCGTCACCGCAGCGCTCCTGGTGGCCCGAGTCCTGCAACTGGGGGAGGCCGGGCTGGAGGTCGCGATCAGCGCCATGTTGATCCTTGGTTCCGCTGGCGTCGAAGCAGCGGCACAGACTCGGTTCTTGGCTACCGTGATCGGTACCTTCGTAGGGATCGTGCTGCCATTGCTGCTGCCGCGCCGCGTTCACACCACCGATCTGACCGGCAGCCTGCAACGCATCGCACTGCGGCTGCGATCGATCTACCGGGATGCCGCAGCCTTCCTGAGCGTCAATCCGGTTGATGGCCGGGCAGTCAACCAATGGCTCGAGTCGCTGCGGGCCATTCCTCCACTGGTCGCTCGTGCGGAGCAGACCCTTGACGACGCGGATGACCTACAGCGTTTCAACACCCGGCAGATCTTCCAGGCCGATATTGTGCCATTGCTCAGGGGCGGTCTGGACACCCTTGAGCGCAGCGTCCTCGCCACCCGGCAGGCATTACTGCTCATGCGTCCCGATGCCGATGCAGACGCCGAAGAACCCAGCGGTCGCGCTTATAGCGACGATGTTCGCCTGCAATTCGCCATCGTGCTCGGGGCGATGGGGGAGGCGATCGAGAAATACGATGCGCTGATCGAGGCCGAGGTCCTCGGCGGGGTGAAAGAGGCAGAGGTTGAACTGACCGATGCTTTGGCGGCGGTCCGCGCTGCGCGGTTCGATCTGTCGTCGGTGATGATCGCCGACCCATCTCAGGACGAACTGTGGGTGCGGCGCGGCAGCCTGCTGGCAGTGATCGACCAGGTGATCGCGGAACTCGACCTCGACCAGTACCTGAATGCGCGGGATTCATGGCGAGCATCTCAGATCGGGCGAGTCCTGCCCGCCGGTTCGATCGGTCCCCGGATCCGAAGCCCGTGGGGTCTGGTGGCCCAGCGTCGGCTACGCGAACGCGCAGCACGCGCCCGCGAAGAACACCCCGAGGGTAGTCATGAGGTCAGCAGTGACGAGACGACCGTGCTGATGCCTGCCGTCGAACCTCCGACCGGCGAAACAGCTGCGCGGCCCGGCGCATCGACGGACGTCGAACCGGGCGACCAGATTCAGGCCTGACCCCCATCGCCGAGCCGGTCACACACTGCCGAACCGGTCACACTGCACTGAGCCGATCGTGACTGCGTTAAGCCGGTCGGGGTCGCTCAACGGGTCTGCTCGGCGCGGTTCTTCGTCGTCCGGGCGATGTGAAGCCGCTCGGCGCGCAATTGCTCATGCTCGGCGTTGACATCGGGACGCGGCAACGGGTCGAGCGAGTACCCTAGGGCCAGTTCGAGCAGGTAATCGGCGAACTCGGGATTACGTGGTAGCACCGGTCCGTGCGGATAGGTGCCGATCACTCGTCCTTGCACTGCGCCATCGAAACCGTCGGTACCGTTACCGACTCCCACCTCGACTTTGGCCAGGGGGGCCGCCTGTGAGCCCAGCTGGGTGAAGCCACCGTGGTTCTCGAATCCGGTGATGAACGATGTCGAACCGTCCGGCTTCGTCCACTGGGTGAGGATCTCACCGACGGCACGCTCATCGCCGCGCCGGGTCTCGATGTCCAGCAGCCCCAACCCGCTGAAGACCTCATCGGCGTCGCCGACCGTGAACGAATGCCCGCAGAGTTGATAGCCTGCGCACACTGCGAAGAGCACAGCGCCCGCGTCCAGACCGCGATGCAAACCGCGATCAGCTTCCAAAGCCTTCACCGCGGCCACCTGGGCCCGGTCTTCACCACCGCCCAGCAGATAGATCAGGGCATCGTCGGGCACCGGCTCACCCGGTTCGACCATGATGAGCTCGGCATCGATCCCGCGCCAGTTCAAACGCTTGGTGAGCACCATCGCATTACCGCGGTCTCCGTAGATGCCCAGCAGTGACTGATAAACGACAACGATCTTGTGGGTCACTTCAGCTCCACCCCTCCCATGCGGCACAACCGCAGGAATGCCGAATACGTACTCAGCACATCAACGGTGCCGTCGAATGGACCCGCCACAGCGTCGGCGATGTCGGGGATCACTTCGTGCTCCACCTCCGCGTAGCTCAAGCGGATCGCCAGATCGGTGGCCCTGGGGCCGGTCGCGATCACCTTACGGCCACGCAATCCTTCGTAGTCGACATCCCACAACCAGCTGACGTCGGTGCCGTCGGCGATCGCGGAATCGATTGCGAGAATTACCGGGTCGGTCTCCATCACCAACAGTGATTCGGCCCATCCGGCCGGATTCTTCGCCAGCACCAGTCTTGCCTTGGTGTCACCGTAGGTACCGATCGCGAAACGTCCGGCTGGGGCCTGTACGGTGCGCATTCCCTTCAACGCGACGGGCTCGAAAACGCCCATCTCGACGGCGGCGGCCAATGCACAAGCGGCGTTGCCTTTATTGAAGCGACCCGGAACGTGGAGTTGAAGCGGCCAGCGTTCACCGTCCGCTTCGATCACCTCGTCGCCTTCGACACGGTAGTCGGGTTCGTGCTCAGCCAGCGGGCATCCAGGACAATGCCAGCGTCCGGAGGGCTCATATTCGAGGATGGTGCTGCATTGCGGGCAGAGCGCGGCGTCCTGTGTCCAGCCGGTGCCCATGTCGACCCAGACCACTTTCGTGGCAGCCTCCGCAGCCCAGGTGACCAGCGGATCCTTGGCATTCGCGATGACGATCGGTGCTGATTGACCTGCGGCTGTCAATGCCGTGCGCCATTTCCTGCCGAGCGCGTTGATCTCATGATGCCGGTCGAGCTGGTCGCGGCTGAAGTTCAGCATGATCAAGGTCTCGGGATCCCCGTGCGCGATCACATCGGGCACGACTTGCTCATCGACCTCCAAGATCGCGATTGGCGCTTTGGGGCGCGCGGATAGCGCGGAGACCACGCCTTCGCGCAGGTTCGCGCCATCGGCATTGGTCACCACATCGTTCGGATCACTTACCGACTCACGCAACGCAGCTGTCAGCAGATGCGTTGTGGTCGTCTTGCCATTGGTCCCCGAAACCACCCCGATGCGTTTACCTGCGAGCAGTTCGCGGAAGTAACCGGGGTAGATGCGCATCATCAACGCACCCTTGATCGACGCCCCGGTCCCGCGTCCACTCACCCTGGAGGCGACTGCCGCGGCGTTGCCAACGACGAACGCAGTCGACCGACGTATCGAATTCACGAGGCCGCGGGTACGGATGTTTGCTGCCAGCTGGCTCATGCGGTTTGCCACCCAGCCATTCTGACAGACAGCCCCGACAACGGCTGGCACCCGGCGACCCGGGGCCCCAAACAATCCTGTCTCGATATCACCCTCAGGCCAGTGCGATCACTTGGACGAGCAGAATCTTCACCACGGTGCCGAGCGCGAAGAGCGCACCATAGGCCGAATCGATTCGCTCGTCGTTGACCAGCGAGTTCGCGTAACCCAGCACGGCAGGCTGGCCGACGAATCCGGCGAAACCGCCCACCGCGCGCTGCGCCGACAGGCCGATCAATCGAGCTCCGACCAGCAAGATCGCCCCGCCAAGGATCAGGCTGACCGCCGAAAGCAGAATCAGCTTCAAACCAGTGAGCGAGAAGGCCTGCGAGATGAACGCGGGCCCAGTCGCCAGACCCACGCAAGCGAGGAAGATCATCAGGCCCAGCTGACGCAGCAACGCATTGATGCTGTGCGGTAGATCCCAGCGGAACGGCCCGGTGCGATGTAGCGCACCCAGCACCATGCCGACGATCAGCGGGCCGGCTGCGGTCCCGAGCTGGAAGGTGAGACCGCCGGGTAGTGGGATCGTGACCGCGCCTGCGAGCAGACCAAGGGCGATTCCGAGGCCGAGCGTCAGCGCATCCACCTGAGAGATACGAGACTCCGAATCGCCGAAGAAATCCTGCGCATCGCCGAGGCGTCCGCGGGGCACGACGCACAGCACCCGGTCACCGGGCTGGAGGATCAGGTCATCGGTGGCGAGCATTTCGAGATCGCCACGGCGGACCCGTGTGATGATCCCGTCGAGGTGTTCGCGTACATTGATATCTCCGATCGTTCGCCCGGCCAGCCGCGGATTGGAAATCACGAACCGTCGGAAGTCGACATCGCGACGGTTCTCGGTGAGCGTCGCAGAACTTGGGTACCCGAGGTAGTCAACTGCGGTCTGAACATCATCGGGCATCCCGACGACCAGGACGATATCGCCGTCGTGTAGTTCGTCTGCACGGGTGATCAGTCGCATCTTGCCGCGCCTGCGCAGGTAACTCATCCGGATCTGGTTCGGCCACCCGGGGATATCGGGGATCGGCGTATCCCGGGTGACATGGGTGCTCGTGGCCGTGATACCGGCTTCGGCCATCGAGACATTGTCGCGCATACCCGGCCAGCGTTTGGTCGCGAAGATCGCGACGACGATGAGGGCGACGATGACGCCCGTCGGATACGAGACCGCATAGCCCACCAATGTGTCGGCTGACCCGTCGGTTGCCTCCAATGCCGCGTCGATGGCCGGTGAGGTGAGTACCCCGGCGAACAATCCGGAGACATGTGAAGCATTGAGCCCGACGAGGCGTCCTCCTGCGATGCTGAACCCGGCCATCACGATCAACCCGACGATGCTGACCAGCATCAATCCCCATTGCCGCTTCAGATCGGAGACGAATGTCGACCCGGCAGCCAGGCCTACCGCGTAACAGAAGAGCACCACCCCGAGCGCCTTCACCAAACCCATGCCTTCGCTCAATCTGGGGCTGAGCATGCCCACCAGCAGGCCGATGAACAGTGCGCCAGCCGCACCGAAGCGCAGTGGTCCGAACTTGATCTGGCCGAAGAGTGCGCCCAAGGCGAGCACGCCCATGATGGTGACAAGGGGGTTTGCGGCCAAGAAGTCGATCATCAGGCCTTCTTTCTAGACCAGGAGGCAGTTCGATTTTAGTGGCGGGCGCTGCTCAGCTCTTCTGCTCAGACTTCACCGGACGGACGCTGCGGCGGCCAATAGTAGCTGTCCGGGTAGCTACGCGCCCCGAAGATCGCCTGCCCGACCCGCACACAGGTCGAGCCCTCTTCGATGGCGACCTCATAGTCTCCTGACATGCCCATCGAAAGCTCTCCGGGACCGATCAGGTCGGGATCAGTGTCGCGGACGCGATCGCGCAGATTACGCAGCAACACGAAGCAGGCCCGCACACGCTCGGTATCGGGCGTGAACAGTGCCAACGTCATGAGCCCTTGGACGCGCAGGGTCTCGAACTTCGGTAGCTCGCGCAGAAAACCGACAACGTCGTCGGGCGCCAGCCCGTACTTCTGGTCCTCAGCCGAGGTATTCACCTGGACGAAGACATCGAGGCTGCGTCCGGCTGCCTGAAGTCGACGGTCAAGGGCTTCAGCGGCCCGCAGACTGTCCAGCGCCTGGAACTCGGACGCGAACCGGGCCACATCTTTGGCCTTGTTGGTTTGCAAGTGCCCGATCAGCGACCAATCGACGTTGAGATCAGCGAGGTTCTCAGCCTTGCGTTTGGCCTCCTGGACTTTGTTCTCGCCCAACTGGTGACAGCCGGCCTCAATGGCCACCCTCAAACGAGGTTCGGGAACCGTCTTACTCACCGGCAGCAGCCGAATCTCGGATTCGTCCCGCCCGGCACGCTGTGCTGCCGCGGCCATCTTCGCCCGGACCGCTGCGATCGCGGCCCGGAACTCCTCGACGGTCTCCGCGTGAGGATGCTGCGGGGCTTCGGGGGTGTCTGCATCGACTGTGGACATCATGCTTCTTTCTTCGCTGTCAGATCAGATAACCGCAACCCGATCGGGATACCAAATCGGTGGTTCCGACCGCTTCTGACCTTACCGGCTCGGGTGGGTAGCGTGAGCTCACTCGCTGCGCAGGGTCTCAACAGGATCCCTGCGGGAGGCCGCCGAAGATGGGATCAATCCGGCCAAGAACGTCAGCCCCATACTGATCGCCACCAGAACTATTGCGGCCTGCCAGGGGAGGTGGGCCACATTGGTGATATTGAAGCGCGATTTCACGATGATATTCGTTGGGATGGTCAACAAGACGGTGACGGCGATGCCGACCGCGCCGGCCACAAAGCCGACGATCAGAGTCTCCGCGTTGAAGACCCGCCGGATATCGCGTTTGCTGGCGCCGATCGAGCGCAGGATGCCGATCTCCTTCTTGCGTTCCAAAACCGAGATGTAGGTGATGACTCCGATCATGATGGACGAAACCACCAGCGAGATCGCGACGAATGCGATCAACACGTAGCTGATGGTATTGATGATGTCGGTCACCGACGACATCAGTGCGCCCACGAAATCGGTATAGGTGATGACCTTCTCTTCGTCGCCGTCGGCCTTCATCTGGGCGTTGTAGTTGTCCAGAACCGTAATGACCTGAGCTTTGCTCTCGAAGTCTTTCGGATAGATATCGATGTTCGATGGTTTTGCGAAATCGGCGTATCCGAGCTTCTGCAGGTTACCTTCAAAGGAGGTCTGCCCGGTCGTCATCATCGCCATCATCAACTGCGCAAGGTCCTCCTCGTTCATGTTGAACTGAAAGGCGTCCATGAACGCCTGTTCATCGATACCCATCGCGTTGGACATATTGCTGACGAGCTGGTTCATCGAGGATTCCAGCGCGGTGCTGAGTTGTATGGTGATGGCGGTGCCGATTTCGTCTTGCAGAACAGTGCCGAATTGATCGGAGATCTGCCCCATGAATGTCGCCATGACCTGCTGCATATAGTCGCCGAGGATGGTCTGCAATTGCTCCTGCAGGTCACTCAGATCGATGATCCCACCAGCCTGCTCGACGAGCTCCTGCCCGGTATCGGTGTCGATGAAGGCGGGCAGGTTCGTCCGCACATCGATCGGATCCACATTGTTGTCGGTGCAGTAGTCCAGATAGCCTCGGATGAGCCCTGCCGCGACTTCGCGGGCCAGATCGGTGTCGACGTCGCCCAGATTGAAATCGAGTTGGCCGACAATGCCCATCAAGTCCATCTCGGGAAGCGCTGAGGTATCGATCTGCATATTCGTCAGGTCGAGGTCCATCGCGGAGGTATCAAGGTTGAGGCCGGAAAAATCGAGGCTCAGCCCCGATAAGTCCATCGATAGCGCTGATTCATCGAAGGTGAAGGCAGCTGCCAGCTTGCTTTCATCAATACTCATCAGCGAACTCATATCGAACTCGCTGTTCGTCGGGTTCTCTGCCTCATCGGTGAAAGAACGCCCGGAGAAGACGTTGATATCTGGTTCGGCGAGCTGTCTCTTGACGATCTCGGTGCGCGCGGACTGACTGATCAAGTCAGCCGTCAGCTCAGGGGTGAAGTAGATGCCGGGCATCAATGCAGCAGCGGCTCCGTTCTTCGGCTGGACGATACCCGTGATGTGCAATTCTTCACCGTCGTTCACCAGGTTTCTCATGAACGCGGTGTCATTTCGCTTATCCGTCCAGACGTTATAGGTCTGGTCGTAGGTATAGAAATCGGCGGCGTCGACCAGTTTGAACGAGACTCCCATGATGTCGTCGTAGCTGAGATCCAGACGTTCGCCTTCAGGTACTACGACTTCTTGTTCGTCAATGAGTTGCTGGACCATTCGATCTAGTTCGGCAGGATCGCGTAATCCGATTGTGAAAAGTACGTAGTCGCTTATTCCGCCGTTTTCGGTCAGCACCACGAGCAGCTCATCGGCGGCGGTCGGCCACCGACCTTTCACCAGGTCATATTGTCCTTCGACCAGTGTGGTGTCACCCATCATCTGGCGGAAGATATTGGTGCTCATGCTGGCGCTCATCATCGGGTTGGATGTTGAACCCGGCCCGAATCCGAGTGCGGCGAAGGTCTGATCGGGGTTGACCTGCCTTACCCCATCAGTCGTGTCCGGGCTGAAAATCTGCGGTGTGACGTTGTAGGAATACTCAATCGAATTCACGTAATCGTCGATATTGCCGCCGTCAGCATCGAGGTACTTCTTCAGGGCTGCCAGATCGTTCGACCCGATGCTGGAGAACATCTTCGTCATCATCTGGATCTCGTGTAGATCACTGCCGCTGCCTGCCGAGTCGGCATCGCTGCTACTGCTCATATCGGGTGACATGGCGAGCATGGCGGTCATATCGAGTCCCTGATTTTGGATCGTCAAGGGATAGACCGACAGCGTGTCTTCCTCAATGCTCTTGATGTAGTTGTTGACGCCGGTGGCCAGGGCGAGGATCGCCGCGATACCGATGATGCCGATGCTTCCTGCAAAGGAAGTCATCAGCGTCCGGCCCTTTTTGGTCATCAAGTTGTTGAACGACAGGGCGATAGCCGTGAAGAACGACATCGAGGTCTTCTTGACGGTCTTGTCGCTCAGTCGTAGATCTTCGGTAGTTGGGTCGAACGGGTTGGTGTCGTCCACCACCATGCCGTCGCGCAGGTTGACGATGCGATTCGCGTACCGCTCGGCCAGTTCGGGGTTGTGCGTGACCATGACGACCAGACGATCGTGGGCGATCTCGGTGAGCAGATTCATGATCTGGGTGCTCGTCTTCGAGTCGAGCGCGCCGGTCGGTTCGTCGGCGAGCAGGATCTCCGGATCGTTGATCAGTGCACGGGCGATCGCGACCCGCTGCATCTGACCACCCGACAGCTGGCTCGGACGCTTGTGGATGTGATCGCCCAAGCCGACCTCTTCGAGCGCTGCGGCCGCCCGTTCCTTGCGTTCGCCCGGCGAAACGCCCGATAGGGTGAGCGCGAGTTCGACGTTGGCGAGCACCGTCTGGTGCGGAATCAGGTTGTAGCTCTGGAAAACGAAGCCGATGCGGTTGTTGCGATAGGTATCCCAGTCGCGGTCTTTGTACTGCTTGGTCGAGATGCCATCAATGATGAGGTCGCCCGAATCGTAGTGATCGAGGCCACCGATGATGTTCAGCATCGTCGTCTTACCTGAACCCGACGGGCCGAGGACCGCGACGAATTCGTTGTCGCGAAAGGCGATCGACACGTCGTCCAGTGCCACCTGCGTGAAGTCTGCAGTCGTGTACGACTTGCGGACTTTCGACAGCTGAAGCATTCCGAAGCCTTTCTGGTTAGTTCTGAACTCGTCCCGACTGCGGGAG
>JALHFX010000056.1 GCA_022837595.1 Propionibacterium sp. | reverse complement strand
GCTGCGTGTGATCACAGCAGCCTTCAGTGCACGTCAACCGCTTGATCCGCCTGCCAGAGCCCTGAGCGATACCTTGGCCGATGTCCGCGAGCGCATCGCAACTCAGATCGGTTTGATCGCCTCCGACGACGCAGGCGTGGCCGGTTGTTTGTTCTGTTCTGTCCATGCCGATGCCGAAGTGCCTTTCGCAATGCTGCATCGAGTAGCGGTTCTGCCGCGCCACCGCCGTAAAGGAGTGGCTTGTGAGCTGGTCATGGCGGCGGCCGAGTTGGCGTCCGAAGCCGGTATGCGTCGGCTGCAGCTGATCGCCCGTCGCGAGCTTCCCGCTGTCATCGCGTGGTGGCGGGAATATGGCTTCGATATCGCCGAGGAATTGGACGAGCATCAGCTGTTGCTGGATATCGCGTTACCTGCGCATATCACGGTTCCCACAGCCGAGGCGATGCACGATCTCGGCGTCCGGCTCGCGGGGTTCTTGGCCGCCGGCGACCTGATCATCGCCAATGGCGAGCTCGGGGCCGGAAAGACCACGCTCACCCGCGGTATCGCGGAAGGGCTGCAGGTCTCCGGGCCGGTGACCTCACCAACGTTTGTGCTCAGCCGGATTCATCGTCCGGCCGGCGCGGCACCGCAATTGGTGCACGTGGACGCCTACCGGTTGGGCTCGTCCGCCGAACTCGACGATCTCGATCTGGACGAGACACTCACCGAATCGGTCACTGTGGTCGAGTGGGGCGCAGGGGTCGCTGAGCATCTGGCCGCGGACCGGCTCGAGGTCGACATTGAGCGCAGTGGTGATATCGATGACGAGACCCGCATCGTGACATTGCGGGGCATCGGGCCCCGCTGGCGTGGAGCGGATTTGTGGTCATTGTGCGAACAAGAAGAGGGAATATGAGTTCTCAATCAGGATGGGTGCTGGCGATCGATACTGCCAGTGGCATCAGTATTGGGTTGGCCCACAATGGGCGGCCCGTCGACTCGCGCAGCGAAACCAGTTCTCGCAAGCATGTTGAAGAGCTGATGCCGATGACCGACGAGTTACTCAACGCACACGATCTGGTCGCGCGCGATCTCTCACTGATCGGCGTCGGTATCGGGCCCGGTCCTTTCACCGGGCTCCGGATCGGTATCGTGACCGCCCGCACGCTCGGCCTGGTCGCAGGCGTTGCGGTGCGTGGTTTCAGCAGCCTGGACGCGATCGCGCTCGCCTGGCTCACCGACGAAACTCGTCCTGATGGGGACTTTGTGGTCACGGCAGATGCTCGCCGCAAGGAGCTCTACTGGGCGACGTATAACGCCTCGGGTGCGCGTATCACGGGCCCAACAGTGAGCGACCCCAGCGAACTCCCGGAGCTACCCACGGGCGGTCCCGGCGTCGAGGTGTATCCGGAGGTCTTCGCCGGTCGCGTCGTCCCGGGTGCGCCGCGGCACTTGGATGCAGCACTGGCGGCGGCGATGATTGACCGGCTCACTGACACAGGCCTGGAGCCCGCTTACCTGCGTAAACCCGATGCCAAGGTTCCTCGCACCCGCAAATCAGCGCTGGCTTCGAACACCAAGCTGCGCATCGCTTACCGACAGGAGGCGCGATGATCGTATCCGCCGCTAGCCCGAATGATCTGGACGCAGTACTGAGGCTCGAAGAGGCCGGGTTCGCCCGCTCCGAGCGGTGGAGTGCCGCCTCCTGGGCCAACGAACTGAATGGCGACCGACGACTGGTTTTGGTCTGCCGCGATTCGGTCGACGTCGTGGCCGTCGCATGTTTCAGCGTTTTGGACGACACTGCCGAGTTGCTCCGAGTGATTGTCGATCCGGCCCAGCGCGGACGCGGTATGGCACGTGGGTTGCTGAACGTCGGTCAGGAGTGGGCTGAGGCCTGCGGCGCTGACCGGATGCTGCTCGAGGTAAGCCAGGATAATTCGGCTGCTCGGGCGCTTTACGCGTCCGCAGGTTTCGCGTCGATCGCCCGGCGCCGCGACTACTACGGTCCCGGACGCGATGCGCTGATCATGGAGTGCGCGCTGCAGCATCCGGCACTGGCGGCTTGTGGGAGGGGATGGGCGTGAGCGGGCCTTTGGTGCTGGGTATTGAATCCAGCTGCGATGAGACGAGTGTCGGCATCGTGCGAGGCACCGAATTACTCGCGAACGAGGTGGCCAGCTCTGTTGAACTACACGCGCGCTTCGGTGGTGTGGTGCCTGAGGTGGCGTCCCGCGCTCACTTGGAGGCGATGGTACCGACCTTGGAGCGGGCGCTGACAACGGCGGATATCGATCTGGGAGAGGTCGATGCGATCGCGGTGACTGCCGGCCCTGGCCTGATGGGCTCGCTGGTCGTCGGGCTTTCGGCCGCGAAGGCCCTCGCCTCGGTTCTGAAAGTCCCGCTCTATGGGCTCAATCACCTTGTTGGGCATGTCGCGGTGGATATCCTCGAGCACGGCCCGTTGCCGAGCCCGGTGCTCGCTTTGCTGGTTTCGGGTGGCCACACACAGCTTCTTCTGGTGCGCGATATCACATCTGATATTACCGAGGTCGGCACCACGATTGATGACGCTGCGGGTGAGGCCTACGACAAGGTGGCCCGGCTGCTTGGTCTGGCATATCCGGGCGGACCGGTGATCGACAAGGCCGCTCAACAAGGTGACCCGAAGGCGATCGCTTTCCCTCGTGGGTTGACCGCCAGACATGACATGGTCAAGCACCGTTTCGACTACTCGTTTTCTGGCCTGAAGACTGCGGTCGCGCGCTTTGTGGAGCGCGCCGAACGTGACGGTGAGCCCATCAACGTTCCCGATATCGCGGCGAGTTTCCAGGAAGCCGTCGCTGATGTCCTCACCCGCAAAGCCGTCGACGCCTGCCAGGAGTTCGATATCGAGCAGATGGTGCTGGGCGGTGGGGTCGCGGCCAACTCGCGGTTGCGCACATTGATGGCTGAACGCTGCGAGCAGGCCGGTGTGCAGCTGCGGCGTCCGCGTCCGGCATTGTGTACGGATAACGGAGCGATGATCGCAGTCCTGGGCTCTCAGGTGATCGAAGCCGGACGGGCGCCGAGCAGTCTGCAGATATCCGCAGACTCTGGCATGCCCGTCACCCAAGTGCTCGCCTGAGCCTATCGCAGGACAGGAGCGTCCATGTCTTTTAGCCCGGAGCTGACGACACTGGGTTTTGTGCTGTCAGCCGATCGCGAACAGGTGCTCATGGTGCACCGCATCGGCCGCTCCGATGACGAGCAACTCGGAAAATGGAACGGGTTGGGCGGCAAGCTTGAGGCCGATGAGGACGTCTGGTCGGGCATGGCGCGCGAACTGCGTGAGGAAGCAGGCATCGAGGTCGTTTCGATGCGGCTGCGCGGCACGGTCAGCTGGCCCGGCTTCCATGCCGATGGAAGATCGGCTTTCGGGTTCATCTTCGTGGTGGATGCGTGGACGGGTGAGATTCCCGAGCGCAACGCGGAAGGCCCGCTGGTCTGGCAGCCGATCGCGAAGCTGGCGGACCTACCGATGTGGGCAGGGGACCGCTACTTCCTGCCGCAGACCTTCGATCCCGAGGTCGACCAGTTTCACCTGGTGATTCCCTATCAGGACGGGCAACCCCTCGGCTGGTCGGGAGTCGTGCGCTGAGCCCGGACGAGTCGTCCTGAGCGAGGCGCTGCTTCCGGGATGTTCGGGTCTGTTCGCGGTGGCTGCCGGAATGATCGCGTTCGTCCGCAGCGGCTACCGAAATGCTCAGGCTCGTCCTCAGCGGCTACCGAATTGTTCGGGTTCGTCCTCAGCGGCTACCGAATTGTTCGGGTTCGTCCGCAGCGGCTACCGAATTGTTCGGGTTCGTCCTCAGCGGCTACCGAAAATAGCGCAAACTACCGAACATTCGGTAGTCGCTGCGATTTCCGGTAGCCGCTGCGGAAATGGGTGTGCTGATCGGTAGCTGCTGCGGTTTTCGGGAGCTGCTGTCGGTGTTGGGCGTGCTGATCGGTAGCCGCTGCGGTTTTCGGTAGCTGCTGTGGGGGTTGGGTGTGCTGATCGGTAGCCGCTGCGATTTTCGGTAGCCGCTGTGGGGGGTGGGCCTCCAAGACGCGTAGTCACGGACTTCTGGCGGGCGGCTCTGGCACTCGGCTTGTCTGAGTGCCAATCACGGCGCTAAGGTTGTCCTTGGCACTCGATCCGCTCGGGTGCCAGCGACCGGAACGGCACCCGCGACGACGTCCCGTTCGTACTGAACCGTGATACTAGACAACAGAAAGGGGTTTGAACGTGGCAACCACGATCAAGCCGCTCGAGGACCGCGTCCTCGTTGAGCCTCTCGAGGCCGAGACCACTACCGCTTCAGGCCTGGTCATCCCCGATACCGCCAAGGAGAAGCCGCAGGAAGGCAAAGTCGTCGCCGCTGGCCCCGGTCGCATCGACGATGCGGGCAACCGCGTGCCGATGGACGTCAAGGTCGGTGACGTTGTCATCTTCAGCAAGTACGGCGGCACCGAGGTGCGCTACAACGCCACAGATTATCTGCTCCTCAATGCGCGCGATATCCTCGCCGTCGTCGAGAAGTGAGGCATTGATTTATGGCTAAGGAACTCAAGTTCGACGAGGAGGCCCGCCGCTCTCTTGAGCGTGGCGTGGACACCCTCGCCAATACTGTCAAGGTGACGCTCGGGCCGAAGGGCCGTTACGTCGTCCTCGACAAGAAGTTCGGTGCACCCACCATCACCAACGACGGTGTGACCGTCGCGAAGGACGTGGAGCTGACCGATCCTTTCGAGAACCTCGGTGCTCAGCTAGCCAAAGAGGTCGCCACCAAGACCAACGACGTTGCCGGCGACGGCACGACCACTGCGACCGTGCTGGCGCAGGCGCTCGTGCATGAGGGCCTGCGCAGCGTTGCTGCCGGAGCCAATCCGGTCGGTCTCAAGCGCGGCATTGACAAGGCCGTCGGCCTGGTCATCGACGAGTTGCATTCGGTCGCCCGCGAGGTCGAGTCGGCTGCAGACATGGCGAACGTCGCCACGATCAGCTCTCGCGATGAGGAGATCGGCGAGATCATCGCGCAGGCCTTCGACAAGGTCGGCAAAGACGGCGTCATCACCGTCGAGGAGTCGAACACTCTCGGCACCGAGCTCGACTTCACCGAAGGTATGCAGTTCGACAAGGGCTACATCTCGGCCTATTTCGTGACCGACCAGGACCGTATGGAGGCCGTCTTCGACGATCCGTACATCCTGATCAATCAGGGCAAGATCAGCAATATGAACGAGCTGCTGCCCCTGCTCGAGAAGGTCATTGCGGCTCATGGTCAGCTGGTCATCATTGCTGAGGACGTCGATGGCGAAGCGCTGTCGACCCTGGTGGTCAATAAGATCCGCGGCACCTTCAACGCCGTCGCTGTGAAGGCTCCGGCCTTCGGTGATCGCCGCAAGGCCATGCTGCAGGACATCGCCATCCTCACCGGTGGCGAGGTCGTCGCCCCCGAGATCGGGCTCAAGCTCGACCAGGTGGGTCTGGAAGCGCTCGGCCGCGCTCGTCGTGTCGTTGTCACCAAGGACAGCACCACGATCGTGGACGGTGCCGGTGACGAGGTCGAGGTCAAGGCTCGCGTCGAGCAGCTGCGCGCCGAGATGGACCGCACCGATTCGGATTGGGATCGTGAGAAGCTCGCCGAACGTGTCGCCAAGCTGGCCGGCGGGGTCTGCGTCATCAAGGTCGGCGCACCGACCGAGGTGGAGCTGAACGAGAAGAAGCACCGCATCGAGGACGCCGTCTCGGCTACTCGCGCGGCTATCGAAGAGGGCATCGTCGCCGGTGGCGGCGCAGCTCTGGTTCATGCCGCGAAGGTGCTGGAGAATGTCGAGGTCGCCAACCACGACGAGCGCGTCGGCGTTCAGATCGTGCGTAAGTCTCTGATCGAGCCGCTGCGCTGGATCGCGGAGAACGGCGGCGTACAAGGCTACGTGATCGCGGCCAAGGTCGCCGAGCTCGGCGCCGACGAAGGCTACAACGCCAAGACCGGTGAGTACGGCAACCTCTTCGACCAGGGTGTCATCGACCCGGTCAAGGTGACCCGTTCGGCATTGGCCAATGCGGCTTCGATCGCCTCGCTGTTGTTGACCACCGAGAGCCTGGTGGTTGAGCAGAAGGACGATGACGACGACGACAAGTAGTCACTGATCGATCCGTTACCTCAGTTAATGGGTGCAGCCGGATCCCTTCCCGGGATTTCGGCTGCACCCATTAACTCGTTCAGTGACGGTTCGGCATCGATCCGGTGATCCACACCGCCGAGACCTGAAACGACCGACTACGATGCACTGCGTGCAGCAGACGAGCAAGGGAACAGTGATCGGGTTTGTGGGCAGTGTCCTGCTGGCGATCTCCGCTTGGCTCGCCTCGCCGTGGGGCCTCGGATTCGCCGGCCGGTCCAACCCATTGGCGATCCGCTGGGCGCACACCCTGCCCGCAGTGATCGGCGCAGTCTTCCTCTTCGCTGGTTGGTTGAAGGTACGCGGCGTCGGTCAGAAACAGGCCTGGCGTATCTTCGCTATCTGGGTGCTGCCACTGCTCTTCTGCCCGCCGCTACTGAGCAAGGACATCTGGGCCTACCTTGAGCAGGGCTGGATCGTCCTCAAAGGGCACAACCCCTACACCACCCCGTTGAGCACCATCGGCGGGCCATTCCAGTTCGGGGTCGACAGATATTGGAAGTTCACGACCACCGTCTATCCACCGCTCGCCCTGCAGATTCAGGCAGCAATGGTCGCCATCAGCGGAGCAAACCCGCTGCTATCGGCTTTCGCGATGCGGCTACCCGGTGTGCTAGCGGTCATCGGGATCGGAGCCTGTCTGCCGCGCATCGCGCAGACGGCTGATCAACCGCCGGGGCACGCGCTGTGGCTAGGTATCTTGAACCCACTGGTGATCGTCCACTTCATCGGCGGTGGCCATAACGACTCTTGGGGTATCGCGCTCGGGGTTCTCGGTATCTGGATCGCTGTGCGTTGGAAACGCGCCTGGCTCGCGGGCTGCGTCGCGGTCGGGCTGGCGATGGCGGTCAAGCAACCGTTGGGATTGATGCTGGTCGCTGTCGCGCTGGTCGGTGTGGCTGCGCCCGAGGAAACCCCGCCTCGCGACGCGTGGCGGATCGTCTTTCCGCAGGCACTGTGGCGGCTGCCGGTCGGCCTGGTCGGCGTGATCGTCGGATTCGCGATCCCCACCGTGACCTCCGGTTGGGGGCTCGGATGGGCGACCGCATCGGGGTCCCCGCAGAGTGCGGGCAGCCAGTCGATCGTCCATACTCTGGCGGCCGCGGTCGACATGTTCACCTCGGTCTCGCTCGGGGGTGCCGTCACTGTTCTCACACCGATCTTCTTGGCCATCGGAGTAGCCGGCATCATCTGGGTGGGGTGGCACCAGGGCGCCACGCGTCCGATCGCCTGCACCGCGTGGGCGTTGATCATTTTCGCATTCGCATATCCGAGCCTGCAGCCCTGGTACGTGCTGTGGGGCGGTGTGCTGCTGGGTGCGATCCGGCTGAGCACGACGGCCCTTCGCTGGGTGATCGCCGGCGTCGCTGCGTTACTCAGCACCAATGTCTTCCTCGACTACGCGGGCTTCCCGATCCCTGTAGGCCAAGGCATCGCAATAGCGCTGGCACTGCTGGTGGCGAACCGCGCGAAGAAGACTCGCGCTTTCGAGCGAACCGAATAGGCGCGAACGTTCTCGCCATCGTGCGGTCGCCGAAGCGCGGCGGACGAGCACGTTAGCCGACACGCCTATCATGGGCGCCAGGCTAAACTGTCTATTTCCGCAGTGCGATGGAAGGGATGTGCGGTGTCCGAAGAGTTGACTCCCGCCGGAATACCACCAATGTTCGAGGTGCTGGGCCTGACCTTCGATGACGTCTTGTTGCAACCTCGAGAATCAGATGTCATCCCTAGCGAAGTGCGCACAGCTGCGCGTCTAAGCCGCAATATCGTGCTCAACGTGCCATTCATCTCCGCTGCGATGGACACCGTTACCGAACAGCGAATGGCGATCGCCATGGCGCGCGAGGGCGGTATGGGCATCCTGCACCGGAATCTGGCGATCGAGGACCAGGCGAAGATGGTCGACCAGGTCAAGAGATCAGAGGCCGGCATGATCGACGAACCGATCACCATCGGCCCTGACGCCACGCTGCGTGAAGCGGACGAGCTTTGCGGCACCTACCGCATCAGCGGTATCCCGGTAGTCGACGCGTCCATGATGCTGCTCGGCATCATCACCAACCGCGATATGCGCTTCGAAAGCGATCCGGACAAGCTGGTCGGCACGGTGATGACCAAGATGCCCCTGGTCACGGGCCCGGTCGGTATCAAATCGGACGATGCACTGGCGCTGCTGGCCAAGCACAAGATCGAGAAGCTGCCACTCATCGACGAGACCGGACGGCTGCGCGGCCTGATCACACTCAAGGACTACGTCAAATCCGATCAGTACCCGAATGCCTGCAAGGATTCGCAGGGTCGTCTGCGGGTCGGTGCTGCTATCGGTGTCTTCGGGGACGCCTGGGAACGCGCGATGGCCGTGATCGAAGAAGGTGTCGACTGCCTGGTGGTCGATACCGCCCATGGCCACTCGAAGGCCGAGGTGGAGTTCATCAAGCGGCTCAAGGCCGACGCCGCGACCCGCGATGTCGACATCATCGGTGGCAACGTCGCGACCTACGAGGCCACGCGAGCACTCATCGATGCAGGGGTGGACGGCGTCAAGGTCGGCGTCGGCCCCGGCTCGATCTGTACCACCCGCGTGGTCGCAGGCGTGGGCGTGCCGCAGATCACTGCGATCTACGAAGCTGCCCGTGCGGCCAAACCGGCCGGGGTACCGGTGATCGGCGACGGGGGATTGCAGTATTCCGGTGACACCGCGAAGGCGATCGTCGCCGGCGCTGACACGGTGATGCTCGGCTCGCTGCTGGCCGGGTGCGACGAGAGCCCCGGCGAACTGGTCTTCATCAACGGCAAACAGTTCAAGACCTATCGAGGTATGGGGTCACTGGGGGCGATGGCGACCCGCGGACGAACCATGAGCTATTCGAAGGACCGCTACTTCCAGTCCGACGTGACCAAGAACGAGAAGATCATTCCTGAGGGTATCGAAGGCCAGGTGCCCTACCGCGGGCCGCTCTCGCAAGTGCTCTACCAACTCGCGGGCGGGCTGCATCAGTCGATGTTCTATTGCGGTGCTCGCACCATCGAATCGCTGCAGAGCAACGGACGCTTCATCCGGATCACCTCGGCAGGCCTGCGAGAGTCACATCCGCACGATATCCAGATGACGGTGGAGGCGCCGAACTACGCGGCCGACCGGAACTGAGCCGGATTCGTAGGTTCGATTGCTGGCCGGGGTTAGCATCGCGCTGCCAGATCGCTTAGCCTGGATCCGCCGATGGGACGCGCAGCAGCGGGAAATCGGAGGATCCAGGCCTAGCCTGGTGAAGCGTTCAGCGCAATTGGAGGATTCATGTTGTACGACATCGGGCGCAGCAAGCGCGCCGCGCAGGCGTATTCGCTGGATGATGTGGCGATCATGCCGACCCGCCGCACCCGCGGTATCGAGACCATCGATCTGGAGTGGCGTATCGATGCCATGACGTTCGACTTCCCGATGATCGCCGCGCCGATGGATTCGGTGATGAGCCCGGCTACAGCCATCGCTTTCGGACGCTTGGGCGGCCTCGGAGTGCTCAACCTGGAAGGGCTGTGGACCCGCCACGCTGAGCCTCAGGCGCTGCTCGACGAACTCGCTGCCATAACCGACGAGGGTGAGGCGACCCGTAAACTCCAGCAGCTTTACGCTGAGCCGATCAAGGCAGAGCTGATCGCCGAACGACTACGTGAGATCCGCGAGTCCGGGGCGCCGGTCGCAGGCGCCCTGAGCCCGCAGAACACCCAGGAGTTCGCCTCGGTGATTGAGAACTCGGGCCTGGATTTCTTCGTCATTCGCGGCACCGCGGTGAGCGCTCAGCATGTCTCGAATGCTGCCCAGCCGCTTGATCTGACACGTTTCATCTACGATCTCGACGTCCCGGTGATCGTCGGCGGCTGCGCCACCTATCAAACCGCACTGCACCTGATGCGCACCGGGGCCGCAGGTGTGCTGGTCGGTTTCGGCGGCGCTGCGACCTCGACGAACAGTCAGGTCTTGGGAGTCGAGGTTCCGATGGCCACCGCGATTTCCGATGTTGCCGAGGCCCGCCGCGATTATTTGGACGAGTCTGGCGGACGCTATGTACACGTCATTGCCGATGGCTCGATGGGCTATTCGGGCGACATCGTCAAGGCACTCGCCTGCGGGGCCGACGCCGCAATGCTGGGTACGCCGCTGGCACGCACTGTCGAAGCGCCTGGCCAGGGCTGGCACTGGGGGGCAGAGGCTTGGCATGAGAGCCTCCCGCGCGGGCGCCGGGTCAAGGTGGGCCAGATCGGTACCTTGGAGGAGGTTGTGCTGGGTCCATCGCACTCTCCCGACGGCACCATGAACATGGTGGGGGCCTTGCGCCGGGCACTCGCGAGCACGGGATATACCGAGGTGAAGTCCTTCCAGCGCATCGATTTGATCATTCACTGAGATGAGCGGCGATCAAGACCGCGCAGTCGCCGAGCTCCTGCGGTTGCGGGGCAGTATCGACAATCTGGACGCAGCGCTGATCCATATCATGGCCGAGCGATTCAAGATCACTCAGCGGGTCGGTCAGCTCAAGGCCGCGCACGGGCTGCCGCCCGCAGACACAGACCGGGAAGCTCGCCAGATCGCGCGGTTACGCGAACTGGCGATCGACTCGGATCTGGATCCCGAATTCGCCGAGAAACTGCTGAACTTCATCGTCCGTGAAGTGGTACGTCATCACATCGAGATCGCGGACGAGCATTCGCGCGGCGCGGCGGCCGGCGACTGAACGATACGGTTCGGATTCGAATCAGCTAGGCGATCACGTCGCCGGAGCGCACATTGCTCGGGATACCCACGACGACGGCGCCGGACGCGACGTCCTTGACGACCAGCGCATTCGCGCCGATCTTCGCGTCGTCTCCGACCGTGATATCGCCGATCACCTTGGCGCCCGCGCCGATCAAGACCCGGTTGCCGATGGTGGGATGCCGCTTGACGCGACCACGAGCCCGGCCACCGAGAGTGACTTGGTGGTAGATGAGTACGTCATCGCCAACGATCGCGGTCTCGCCGATGACCACACCCATGCCGTGGTCGATGAAGAAGCGGCGCCCGATCGTGGCACCGGGGTGAATCTCGATGCCGGTTATACCGCGAGCGATCTGACTGAGGAGCCGGGCCGGGAAACGCATTCCTGGTTTGTCCCAGCACCAATGCGCGATCCGGTACATCCAGATCGCGTGGAGGCCTGAATAGATGATCGCTACTTCAAGTTTGGATCTGGCCGCTGGGTCTTCGCGTTGGGCAGCGGCCAGATCTTCATTGATGCGCGATGAGATCAGGCGAATCCTCGATAAGAAGCTCACGGGACCATCCAATCATCTGGAACGCACTTCGTCGATTAGAGCAGTCTGGCATCGACCGATACGTCTAGTCGACCAGGTCCGCCCACAGCGGAGTCGACAAATAGCGTTCGCCGAAGTCCGGGATGATCACGACGATTGTTTTGCCGGCGTTTTCCGGACGATTCGCGACCTCGAGCGCGGCGGACACGTTAGCTCCCGACGAGATGCCCGCGAGGATGCCCTCAGAAGCGGCGAGTGCGCGGGAGACATCGATCGCTGTCTGGGATTCGACGGTCAAGATCTCGTCGAGGACACTGCGATCGAGGGTATTGGGGACGAAGTTGGCGCCCAAGCCCTGGATTTTGTGCGGTCCGGCGGTGCCCTCGGTGAGGATCGGGGACTCGGCCGGTTCGACGGCGATCACGGTGATCTCGGGATTCTGTTCCTTGAGATATTTGCCTGCGCCGCTGACGGTGCCGCCGGTACCTACACCGGCTACCAGGATGTCGACCTTGCCTTCGGTGTCGGCCCAGATCTCGGGGCCGGTGGTCTGATAGTGGATTGCCGGGTTCGCCTGATTTTCGAACTGGCGGACGAGTACCGCTCCTTCAGCTTGGCCCAGTTCTTCGGCCTTGGCGACAGCGCCCTTCATGCCTTCGGACCCGGGGGTCAGCACGAGCTCGGCACCAAATGCCCGAAGAACCGCGCGACGTTCCCGGCTCATGGTCTCCGGCATGGTCAGCACGACCTTGTAGCCGCGGGCCGCGCCGACCATTGCAAGCGCGATGCCGGTGTTACCGCTAGTGGCTTCGACAATGGTGCCGCCGGGTGTGAGCTGCCCCGACTGTTCGGCGGCGTTGATCATCGACACCCCGATCCGGTCTTTGACCGAGTTTGCCGGGTTATAAAACTCGAGTTTGGCGAGCACGGTGGCCTGAGTATCGCCCGCGATCCGGTTCAGCTTAACCAGGGGAGTGCGTCCCACCACGGCGGTGACATCGTCATATACAGTCATGGCAGTTCAACTTAGGCCCACCGGGGTTCATTCCATGCCCCCGGGGGTAATTTCATGGCCTAGACTCATGCGCATGCCTTCACGACCAGTGATCGTTATCGACTATGGCGCGCAATACGCTCAACTCATCGCCCGTAGAGTGCGTGAGGCGCAGGTCTATTCGGAGATCATGCCGCACAGCGCTTCTGTCGCGGAGATTCTCGCTCGTGATCCTGCGGCGATCATCTTGTCGGGCGGCCCGCAATCGGTTTACACCGACGGCGCTCCTCAGGTGGACGCCGGCCTTTTCTCGGCAGGAGTACCGGTTTTCGGTATCTGCTATGGCTTCCAGGCGATGGCCCAGGCGCTGGGTGGCGAAGTCGGACGAACTGGTACCTCCGAGTACGGGCGGACCCGCCTCCAGATCGACGACTCGTCGTCCCCGCTCTTGGAAGGCGTCGGCGAGCAGCCGAACGTTTGGATGAGCCATGGCGATGCGGTGATCCGTCAGCCCGACGGCTTCCACTCGCTTGCTCACACCAAAGGTGCTCCGGTCGCGGCCTTCGCCGATCTTGGACGCAAACTCGCTGGCGTCCAATGGCATCCTGAAGTGGTTCACACCGAATCAGGCCAGCAGGTGATCGAGAACTTCTTGTACAACGTTGCCGGTCTCACCCCTGATTGGACGAGCGAGAACTTCATCGCCGAGCAGATCTCGTCGATCCGCGAGCAGGTCGGCGACAAGCAGGTGCTGTGCGCGCTATCTGGTGGTGTCGATTCGGCGGTCGCGGCCGCGCTCGTCCACCGCGCGGTCGGTGACCAGCTGACGTGCGCGTTCGTCGATCACGGTTTGTTGCGTAAAGGCGAACGCGAGCAGGTCAAGGACGATTTCGTCCGCATCACCGGCATCAGATTGGTCGTTGCGGACGCCGAGGAGCAGTTCCTCACGGCGTTGGCCGGTGTCAGCGAGCCGGAGACCAAGCGCAAGATCATCGGACGGGAGTTCATCCGGGTCTTCGAACAAACAGTTCGCGAGATCAACGAGGCCGAAGACATCGAGTTCTTGGTGCAGGGCACCTTGTATCCCGACGTGGTTGAATCCGGTGGCGGTGATGGGGCTGCGAATATCAAGAGCCACCACAATGTCGGCGGGCTTCCCGACGATCTGCAGTTCACCTTGATCGAACCGCTACGCAACCTCTTCAAGGATGAGGTTCGCGCCGTCGGCGAAGAGCTGGGTCTGCCCCATGAAATGGTCTGGCGTCAGCCCTTCCCGGGGCCGGGTCTTGGGATCCGCGTCATCGGTGAGGTCACCAAGCAACGCCTCGACCTGCTCCGCGAGGCGGACGCGATCGCTCGCGAAGAGTTGACCAAGGCGGGGCTCGACCGCGAGGTCTGGCAGATGCCGGTGGTGCTGCTGGCCGATGTGCGCTCGGTGGGGGTTCAGGGGGATCACCGCACCTATGGCCACCCGATCGTGCTGCGACCGGTGAACAGTGAGGACGCGATGACCGCCGACTGGTCGCGGCTTCCCTATGACGTGATCGAGAGAATCAGCACCCGGATCACCAACGAGGTCCCCGAGATCAACCGCGTCGTACTGGACGTCACGAGTAAGCCACCGGGCACGATCGAGTGGGAGTGAGCGATCGGGCGGCTAAAGATCCGTGAGCTACCCTGGCAGAACCCCGCATCCCGAGATGGATCCTGCGGATGGGGCGCTGATCCGATGCATCGCGAGCCTGATTGAACGATCCTAAAGGTATGACAACGTCGTCAACTACCGATCAGCCCCGCCGGGTACCCAAGCGGGTTCTGATAGCTATCTTGTGCGGTGCCACGTTCGCAGCTCTGATGGCGTGGTTCCAGCCTCGCGGTCCGGTGACAGCAGTAGACGGGCTCGTGTTGATTGTCGGCGGTCTGGCTTGCGGTCTGCTGGCGGGCGCCGCCGCCCGCTCACGGTGGACGATACTGATCGCGCCGATCGCCTTCGTGATCGTCTTCGAACTGTTTCGTCTCGGCTCTCCGCTTCCGACCGGCGGACCGTTGAATTCCGGCTCGTCGTTCGGCGTGCTGGCATTTGTTCTCGGACGCATCGTCGCCTGGCCGTTGGGCTGCCTGGCCATCCTTACCGGTTCCGCTTGGCGCGTCGCCGGCCCTGGCCGGCGCACCGGGGTAGTCGTCGGTTCGGTGGTGTTGGCGTTGATCGCGGTGTTCCTGTTCGTGCCGGCGAGTTCACCGAAGGGCGCCGACCCTAGCCAAAGCGATGGCCAGGTGGCCGAGTTGATACCCGTCGAGTTGAACGGGTGCGAACAGTGGCTCGAAGTGCGCGGTGCCCGCGATGATCTACCGATCTTGTTGTATCTGAGCGGCGGGCCCGGACAGAGCGATCTGGCCTACTCGCGGGTGCTCTTCGAGCCTGTGACCAACGATTTCCTGGTCGTCGGCTGGGATCAGCGGGGCACCGGTAAGTCGTATCCTTGCCTGGGTGGGCAGGCATTGAGCTTGGAACGTAGCGTCCGGGACACCATCGAGCTCGCACGCTGGCTGGCCGAGCGCTACGGTCAGCAGAAGGTCTATCTGCTCGGCGAATCCTGGGGGTCGCTGCTCGGGGTGCTTGCCGCTCACCAGGAACCAGAGCTTTTCCATGCGTTCATCGGCAGCGGACAGATGGTGGCTCCGCTGGAGACTGATGAGGCCATCTACCGCGACCTGGTCGGTGCTGCAATGAGCGACGGGGACGGCAAGCTGGTGGCGAGGCTTGCCACTATGGGCCGCCCGCCATATCGCAGCGTGTTCGACTATGCGACGGTGATGTCCTACTATCCGCTGCTCGAAGGTGACTACACGCCGCCTGCCAACTACCTGCTCAGGGGGCAGCAGGCGAATCTGGGACCCTACGGTGTGTTCGGACGCGAATACTCGCTGATCGAGAAGGTGAACGTCATGCGTGGTTTGCTCGACGTCTTCTCCCAGCTCTACCCACAGCTGCAAGATGTCGATCTGCGGCGCGACGCCGCGACACTGGAGGTGAGGGTGATCGTCCTCGCCGGGGAACACGAGCTGACTGCCCGCACAGAACCGGCTCGCGAATGGTTCGAGTCGCTGGCGGCACCGGCCAAGCAATGGATAGATCTTCCTGATGCAGGTCATTCCGTAGCATTCGAGCAGGCAGACGAGTTACACCGACTGCTACTCGAACTCGAAGAAGGCCGAGGATGAGCCTTGCCAGTCAGACAGCGAAGTGGCCAGCCGACCGACGGTCGGCTGGCCACTTCGGCGATGTTGTCGTTCGTCAGTCGCTAAGGACGATCGATTAGTCGGCGCTGAACTTGTCCGACGGAGTTTCTTCGTCCGGCGGCTGGGCGGCAGCATTGCGAGCGTCGCGGCGGCGTCGGTAGTCCCCATAGCGCGTGTAGAGCTGATCGGCTCCGGTGTCGCCGCTGCCTTGATCGGGGATAGCCAGCCAGGCCACCACATAGGCTGCGCAGGCACCGCCGAGGCTGAACAGGCCAAGCACTACTGCGATCACACGGATGATGATCGGATCGATGCCGAAGTAATCGCCGATGCCTCCGCAGACGCCTGCAATGACACGGTGATCCCGGCTACGGACTAGTTTGCGGGTACTCATGGATCCATTCTCCCTTCTTATATTCGGCCAGCGCGCTAGCGATGCCGGATTCAGTGGTTCTTGTCGCCGTTGCTACTCAATACCAGGCCCAACGCCCCGACGACGATTAGCCCGAGCGGCGCGAGGACACCCCAGAAGGTCATCGTGGTGAGCACACCGAACTGCCGCAGTCCACTGAGGGCAGCGATCACGATGAACGCGGATCCCCAGATGATCGCCGGTAGGCTCGGACGCCGCTTCACGATGCGCTCACCCACAGCTGGGATTCGTTCGCGAAGATCTCGATCACTAACGTGGGCCGAACTTCATCGACGATCTGCTCGGTGCTGGCATGCCCCGACCCGCTGAAGATGCCCTTCGGCAGGGTGAGCATCGAGTTGTCGTAGGAGGCTTCGACAACGATGTTCTGATCGGCCGGAATGATCAGCTCGAGCTCGGCGTGGTCAAGTTCAATCTGCCAGCGCTCGTCCTCGCTGATCTCCATGGTCGTGATGTCCATGGTCTCTTGCTCACCGTAGAGGCGTACGTTGGCCGGCTGGGTCGGTCCGACGCGGTAGAGCATCGAGTCGTTCATTGTCGGCGGCATCGTGATCGTCACCCCGGCCAGCAACGCCGCGAGCATCGCACCGGGGATGATCAGTCCCAGCCCGTGCGCTCGCTTGGCGATCACCAGCAACCCCAACCCGATGACGGCTAGCGCGGCGGCCAGCGGCATGATGACCAGATCGGGGAATCCCAAAGAGACGACGACTCCGACTCCGGTAGCCAGGATCAGCGTGACGATGGTGATCATCAACGCGACCCGATCGTGAGTCTTGGGAGCTGGCGTCACGGCATGCGGGTCTGGCGGGGTCCAGTAGCGCACGCTTCGCGCCGATCGCGCGAATCCTCAGCCATCCGATCCCCATGATGGCGCCAACCAGCAGAGTTGCGATGATGCCGACGGCCAGTGCCCAGCTCGCAACAACGTGCGGCGGCTCGCGACGCCAGCGTCCGCCGATCTGGTCGAGGGGAGCCGTCCCAGTCGTCGAGGCGCGGGTCAGCATCCAACCGATGACATAGGCGATCACGCCGATACCTGAGAACAGTCCGGTCAGGACGAAGAGAGAACGCACCAGCAGCACGTCGATGTTCAACCAATCCGCGATCGCTTCACTGAGGCCGGTGAGGTTGCCGCGCGCAGGAGTGCGTCTCAGCTCAAGAAACTCGGCCGCCCAGTCACGAGACGGCCGAGGAAGATCGGGACGCAACGGCCACCGGTCAGGTGGCGGTGGCGTGCTGGCGGACATGGCCTCTAGTCTGGTCGTTGGTTTCGGCTTACCGTACCGATCTGGACCCGGAGCAGACCCGGAAATTGATCAAAAACATGCGTTGTTAGTCGTAAGCCCCTCATCTGCGGGGGTCTTCGGGGTAGAAGTCGTTGGAATTGCGCGGCCGAACGTGTGAACCTTGAAGGGTGACGAGTGCCCCGGACCCTGACTATCAGCAGCCACTGCACGCTGCGTCCGGGCCGCGCTTGCCGCAGCCATCCTCGCAGATGCCGCCCTCCTCGTCCCCTGGGCCGCCGTCTCGTCCTGGGCTGAGCCGTAGCCGGTCGGATGCTTGGTTGGGGGGTGTCGCGGCGGGTATCGCTCATCACCTCGGTTGGCCGACCTGGCTCGTGCGGCTCTGTTTCGTCGGGCTTGCTTTCACGAACATGTTGACCATCGGTGTCTACGCGGTCTTGTGGATCTTGATGCCCGAACCGCCGCCCCCTGATCAGCCTCCCGGACTGACCGCTGCCAGCCATCAAGGTATGCGCCAGGTTGATCGTCCGAAGACGGTGAGCTACGGGCGGGTGGTCGCCATCGGCATGGTCGGAATCGGACTGATCATGCTTGCCCGTGTTTTCGGGCTCGGCCTAGCGAGTCCGTTCTTCTGGCCGATCATTTTGGCGGCGGTGGGCGTCGGTCTGGTTTGGTTGCAGGCGGACGATGAGTCTGCGCCTGCTGAGAGCCGAACTGCGACCACCCGGGAGAATCCCACCCGTGGGAATCGCTGGGTCAGCCGAGCCTTCGACACCAGGAAGGGTGTTGAAGTATTGCGGGTCGTCGGAGGCATGGCGTTGATTGGTTGTGCGGGCGCATTGCTGGCCGCCTCCCGAGGAGGCATCAGCCAATTGCCGTTGGTCGCGATGGTCTCGGGGCTGAGCGTGGCCGGGGTCCTGGTTGTGGCAGCTCCCTGGATCCTGCGCTATCGACGCACGATGGCCGCCGCACATGAAGAGAAACTGATCGCCGATACCAGAGCGGATATGGCCGCGCATCTGCATGACTCGGTATTGCAAACCCTTGCGCTCATTCAACGCCAAGCCGATGATCCCAAGCAGGTTGCCAGCTTGGCGCGGCGGCAGGAGCGCGAGCTTCGTGCCTGGCTCTATGCCGACCAGACGGGACCCTCGACGTTGAGGGCCGCGCTGACCGAGGCCGGCGGCGAGGTTGAGGACGAACGCGGTATTCCGGTTGAGGTTGTCTGCGTCGGAGATATCGAGCTGAACGAGGGGCTGCGGGCACTCGTCCAAGCGGCGCGGGAAGCGATGATGAACGCTGCGAAGCACTCCGGGGCGCCGGGCATTGATGTCTATGCTGAGGTTGAACCGAGCGACGAGGGGCAGTTCGTCCAGGTTTTCGTTCGCGATCGCGGCAAGGGTTTTGATTTGGCCGAGGTGGCCGACGATCGGATGGGTATCCGTTCGTCGATCATCGGCCGCATGGAACGCCATGGCGGCAGTGCGCAGATTCGCTCGGCCTCAGGTGAGGGAACCGAGATCAGATTGGAGATGACGGCATGACCAGTGCCCAGTCCGAACCCACACTCGAGCACACCGGTCCGTGGCGGGTGGTCCTGGTGGACGACCACGGCATCTTCCGAGCGGGGGTGCGTCACGAGTTGGAGCAGGCTCCCGAACGAGTCGAGGTCGTCGGTGAGGGTGAGGATGTGTCCAGCTCTGTGGCGGCCATCGTGGCGACCGTGCCCGATGTCGTGCTGCTCGACGTCCACCTGCCTGGTGGGGGCGGTGCGGAGGTCGTCAAACAGGTACACGAGACGTTGCCGAAGGTGAGGTTCTTGGCGTTATCGGTCAGCGATGCAGCTGAGGATGTGATCGGGGTGATCAGGGCCGGCGCGCGTGGATACGTCACCAAGTCGATCAGCACGGAAGACCTGATCGAGGCGATCGGACGCGTGGCTACCGGCGATGCGGTCTTCTCGCCCCGGCTCGCTGGGTTCGTCCTGGACGCCTTCTCCGGTTCGATCGACGTCGCGTCGATCGACGAGGACCTTGATCGGCTCAGCCAGCGCGAGCGGGAAGTCATGAAGCTGATCGCTCGTGGCTACTCATACAAAGAGGTCGCCAAGGAGCTGTTCATCTCGATCAAGACCGTTGAGACCCACGTTTCTAGCGTGCTGCGCAAGTTGCAGCTGTCGAACCGCTATCAGCTCACGAAATGGGCGACCGATCGGAAGCTGGTCTGAGTCCCAACGGGTCGGAGGGCGGGTCTGCTGCCTGGTGCCGGCTTGGGTTGGTCGTCCGCTTTGGTGCAGCGGCTACCGGAAGTGGCGGGTCCTGGTGCAGCCGCTACCGAAAGTGTCGGGTCCGGGTGCAGCGGCTACCGAAAGTGTCGGGTCCAGGTGCAGCGGCTACCGAGAATTTCAGCGGCTACCGAATGTTCGGTAGTTTCTGCGACTCTCGGTAGCCGCTGTTGGGGTGGCGGTGCTTTTCGGTAGCTGGTGTCAGTCCAGGGGCGGACGGGGAGTCTGCTGCCTGGTGCTGGCTTGGGTTGGTCGTCCGCTTTGGTGCAGCGGCTACCGAAAGTGCCGGGTCGTGGTGCAGCGGCTACCGAAAGTGCCGGGTCGTGGTGGAGCGGCTACCGAAAGTGACGGGCCCTGGCGCAGCGGCTACCGAGAATTGCAGCGGCTACCGAATGTTCGGTAGTTTTTGCGACTTTCGGTAGCCGCTGTTGGGGTGGGGGTGCTTTTCGGTAGCTGGAGCGACTTTCGGTAGCGGCTGCGGGAGGACGGGCTGCGGACGGACGGGCTGCGGGGAACGGCTGCGGGAGGACGAGGAGCCGCCACCAGACCGCGGATCCGGCAGCAGACGATCCAACCCGAGACGAGGACGCGGACGATGATGCGGACGAAAAGCCAAACGCTCGTCCCCCGATCAAGGAGGACGAGCGTTTGATCTGAGCTCGGGATGGAGTCGTCAGGCTTTGTGCGTCAGCTTGTTGTAGAGGAAGGTCACGAGGAAACCTCCGAGGATGGCGATGATCCACGTGACGGGGCTGAAGAAGCCTCGCAGTGAGATGTTGAACAGTCCTGAGGAAATCCAGCCGCCGACGACTGCGCCGAGAACACCCAGCAGCAGCGTCATGAACCATCCGCCGCCGCCACCGCCAACGACAGATTTGGAAATCGATCCTGCGATCAGGCCCAGGATAATCCATGAAAGGAATGACATATCACCTAATCTATGCGCACATCGCCGGGCGATCCTAAGATCTGAATGCCATTTGGGTGAATCTTCAGGGACCCAGCCCGCACCCTCCGCGGTCCTCGCCCGGACACCTTGGGCCTTCCGGCTAGCCTAGGAGAGCTATGACTGAACCGGATCTGCTCGCTGCCCTCAACCCGCCGCAACGTGAGGCTGTCACTCACGCGGGCGGCCCGGTGCTGGTCGTTGCCGGCGCTGGATCCGGTAAGACCCGGGTGCTGACTCGCCGTATCGCCCATCTGGTCTCGCAGCGCGATGTGCATCCCGGTTCGATTCTGGCGATCACCTTCACCAACAAGGCCGCTGCAGAGATGCGCTCGCGCGTCGTCGATCTGGTCGGTAACCGCGCCCGGCTGATGTGGGTCTCCACCTTCCACTCCGCTTGCGTGCGCATCTTGCGCACCGAGATCGACGCGATGGGCTTCCGCAAGAGTTTTTCGATCTACGACGACACCGACGCCAAGCGTCTGATGACTCTGGTCGCCCGCGACCAGAACCTCGATCCGAAGAAGTTCCCGCCACGCGGACTACTCAACTGGGTGAGTAATTGTAAGAACGAACTGATCACTCCCGCGCAGGCGGCAGCGTCCGCGTCCGGGCTGGACGAAGTGCGCGCCGAGGCCTACAAGGTCTACAACCAGCGGCTGCGAGCAGCGAATGCGCTCGACTTCGACGATCTGATCATGACCACCGTCCTGCTTTTCGAGCAGCACCCCGAGATCCGCGAGGCATACCGTCGCCGCTTCCGCCAGGTACTGGTCGACGAATACCAAGACACCAACCACGCGCAGTACCTGCTGATCAAACAGCTCTGCGGCGACCTCGGCCCCGACGACGGTCTGCCGGACGATGCGCCGCGCATCGAACCCGCCGAGCTGATGGTCGTCGGCGACTCCGATCAGTCGATCTACGCCTTTCGCGGCGCGACCATCCGCAACATTCTTGACTTCGAGAACGACTTCCCCGGCGCCAACACGATCCTGCTCGAACAAAACTATCGCTCGACGCAGACAGTGCTTTCGGCCGCGAACGCCGTCATCAAGAACAACTCCGGGCGTCCGAGCAAACGACTGTGGAGCCAGGCCGGCGACGGCGAGAAGATCGTCGGATACGTGGCCGACACCGAACATGACGAAGCCCGATTCGTCGGCAACGAGATCGATGCGCTCGTCGACAAGGGCCAGGGCAAATACTCCGATATGGCGGTCTTCTACCGGACGAACGCCCAATCCCGGGCCTTCGAAGAGGTCTTCATCCGGCTCGGCCTGCCCTATCGGGTGGTCGGCGGCGTCCGCTTCTACGAGCGCCGCGAGGTCCGCGATGCGCTCAGCTATCTGCGCGCGATATCCAACCCCGCCGACGACGTCTCGCTTCGCCGGATCATCAACGTCCCCAAACGCGGCATCGGTGAACGCGCCGAAGTTGCGCTGGCGATGCTGGCAGCCAACGAACAGATCAGCTTCGCCGATGCCATCGACCGGGCGGACGAGGCCCCGGGCCTGGCCACCCGTTCACTCAACCAGGTGAAGGCCTTCGGGAAAATGATGGCCGATTTCCGGGCGATGGTCGATGCCGACCTGCCGGCCAGCGAGATCCTCGAGACGGTGCTGAAACGTTCCGGCATGATCGACGAACTCCGTAACTCGTCCGATCCCCAAGATGAGACGCGGGTGGAGAACCTGATCGAGTTGGTCAAGGTGGCCCAGGAGTTCGTGGCGCAGGCCACCACCCAAGATCTTGAGATGGACGAAGATTTCGAACTCATCGAATCGGGCACCAGCCTCTCAACCGGTGCACCGCAGGCAGCCGGGGAGGGTCCGTCCGATGATGTCGTCGCCGAATTGGCTGATGAGCTGACCGCCGGTCAACCCGAACCGGACGCGTCGCTGGGCGCCTTCCTCGAACGTATTGCTTTGGTGGCGGACTCCGACCAGATCCCGGATAGCAGCGATGACGGCGGGGTGGTGACGCTGATGACCTTGCACACCGCCAAAGGCCTCGAATTCGACACGGTCTTCCTCACCGGAATGGAGGACGGCATCTTCCCGCACATGCGCGCAATGACCGACTCCGCCGAACTCGCAGAGGAACGCCGACTCGCCTATGTCGGTATCACCCGGGCCCGGAAGCGGCTGTACCTGAGTCGTTCGGTATTGCGCACCCTGTTCGGTAGACCGTCGCATAACCCTGCGAGCCGCTTCTTCACCGAGATCCCAGATGAGCTGATCGACTGGCGTCGGAAGGTTTCCGAAGTGGCCAGCTGGGCTTCGACCTCGGCCGACCGATCCGCCTCGGCGCGCGCAGCGGTCGCGTCCGGCACCGTCTTCGGGTCGGGGCGCGGCGCGACAAGCAAGAAGACTCTGCCCGCGGTGAACACCGGCGACCGGGTGCTGCATTCGACCTATGGCATGGGCACGGTGGTGGCCACCAGCGGCAGCGGCGACAACGCGAAAGCCGACGTCGATTTCGGGTCCAGCGGGGTGAAGCGATTCGCGCTCAAGTACGCGCCGTTGGAGAAGCTGTGAGGATCTCGCGGCTAGGCTGATGTGGTGGATCTTTTCGAGTATCAGGCCAGGGATCTTTTCGAGGCCTACGACGTAGCAGTCCCTCGAGGGATAGTGGCACAGACCCCCGAAGACGCGGAACAGGCTGCCAGCGCGCTCGGTACGCCGGTCACCGTGGTCAAAGCCCAGGTCAAGACCGGCGGACGAGGCAAGGCAGGCGGCGTCAAAGTCGTACGCTCGCCGCAGGAGGCCAAACGGGCAGCCAAAGCGATCCTCGGTATGGACATCAAGGGCCATACCGTCCGGCGGGTGATGGTCGCCGAAGGAATCGACATCGCCGAAGAGTACTACTTCTCGCTGCTGGTCGATCGTGCCGAACGACGCTGGCTCGCGATGTGCAGCACCCATGGCGGCATGGACATCGAGACGCTGGCCGTCGAGCATCCCGAAGCGTTGGCTCGGGTCGCGGTCGATCCAAGGATCGGTATCGATGCCGATAAGGCAGCCGAAATCGTGGCAGCTGCTGGTTTCGACGAAGCCGACCAAGCTCGGGTCGCCGAAATGCTCGTCAAACTGGGCACCGTCTTCGTAGCCGAAGACGCCACTCTTGTCGAAGTGAACCCGCTGGTCAAGACGGGGTCAGGCGAGATCCTCGCCGCCGACGGCAAGGTCAGTCTGGACGACAATGCCGATTTCCGGCATCCCGGCCACGCGGCCCTCAAAGACATTTCCGCCACGGATCCGCTGGAGTTGGCCGCCGCCGAACGCGACCTCAACTACGTCAGGCTTGACGGCAATGTCGGCATCATCGGTAACGGCGCAGGCCTGGTGATGAGCACTTTGGACGTCGTCGCCTACGCCGGCGCCGACCTGCCGGGCCAACCGAAGGCGGCGAACTTCCTCGACATCGGCGGCGGTGCGTCCGCCCAGGTGATGGCCGACGGACTCGGCATCGTGCTGTCCGATCCGCAGGTGCGGTCGGTTTTCGTCAATGTCTTCGGCGGAATCACCGCGTGCGACCAGGTCGCCAACGGTATTCGGCGGGCACTCGAGGTGTTAGGCGATAAAGCTGTGCATCCGATCGTGGTGCGGCTGGACGGCAACGCCGTCGAAGAGGGACGCGCAATCCTCGCCGAGTACGCGCATCCGCGCGTCCGCCTGGCAAAAACCATGGACGAGGGCGCAAGACAGGCAGCAGAGTTGGCCGCGGCAGCCGCTGACGAGCAAACCGGCGACGTGAGCGAGGAGGCCTGAAATGGCGATTTGGCTCGACAGTGACTCCCGAATCATCGTGCAGGGCATGACGGGTTCGGAAGGTCGCAAACACACCAAGCGCATGCTGGCTAGTGGTGCCACGGTGGTCGGTGGTGTGACCCCCGGCAAAGGCGGGCAGACCGCGTCCTTCAGCGGAATCGAGCTGCCGGTTTTCGGCAGCGTTGCGGAGGCAGTCGAGACCACCGGCGCCAATACTTCGGTGGCTTTCGTGCCGCCGAGGTTCACCGCGTCAGCGGTCGACGAGGCCATCGCCGCCGACCTTGATCTGGTGGTCTGCATCACCGAAGGCGTCCCGGTCGCCGACACCGCCCGATTCGTCAACAAAGCGGTCGATGCAGGTGTGCGCCTGATCGGTCCGAACTGCCCGGGCGTCATCTCACCCGGCAAGTCGAACGCCGGCATCATCCCGGCCGGTATCACCGGGCCCGGCCCGATCGGCCTGGTCAGCAAGTCGGGTACCCTGACCTACCAGATGATGTTCGAATTGCGCGATATCGGCTTTTCGACCGCCATCGGCATCGGCGGCGACCCGATCGTCGGCACCACGCACATCGACGCGCTGGCCGCGTTCGAGGCGGACGAGCAGACCGAGGTCATCGTCTTGATCGGCGAGATCGGTGGGGACGCCGAGGAGCGTGCGGCCGCATACATCGCCGAGCACATCTCCAAGCCCGTCGTCGCCTATGTCGCCGGGTTCACCGCGCCAGAGGGCCGCACGATGGGGCACGCCGGTGCGATCATTTCGGGCTCGTCGGGCACAGCTCAGGCCAAGAAGGAGGCGCTCGAGGCGGTCGGTGTCACCATGGGACGGACGCCCAGCGAGACTGCCGCTCTCATGCGTGAGATCCTGCACGGTTGATGAAGTTCGGCAGAGCCCACCGCAGTCAGACCAGCGCCCGCGTCCGTCATCTCGAGGCCGTGAGCCAGGAGCACGAGCCATGGCAGCTGCCCTGGCACGTCACAAGTGCGCTCGCAGCGTTGGTCACTGCCGGGGCCGGGTGGATACTTGTCGCCGCATACGGCATTCTCGGCTGGATCTCGGTTCCCCAACTCAGAGCCGCTGCGGTGCTCGCTTTCAGCACCAAGGGTTGGTTGCTGGCACATGGGATCTCGGCGACACTTCCGGGCGCCCAGGTAACGATCATGCCGCTCGGCCTGACCGCCATCATCTTGGTGATCGGCGTGGGCGTCTGCCATCAGGCGGTGATCCACACTCGACCGCCTGCGGCCGACGAGATCGGGGGTCGGCTGCTGCGGATGGCCGGGGTCTTCGCGGTCATTTACGTCATCGCGTTGACCGGGGCCCGTCAAGTGGTGGAATCGGGCAGCGGAGCCTCAACGCTGGTCGGTGGGCTGATCTTCGCCTGTGCCTTGCCTCTCGCCGGATTCGCGCGCGGACTCGAATGGCGTCCGACGCGTGGGGTGGGCTGGATACGGACGATCGGGTTGAGTTTGGCGGCTGGTCTCCTGGTGATGATCGCCACAGGGGCAGCCGTAGTCATCGCAGCGTTGATCATCGGACGCGCCCAGGTCATGATGATCCACGAATCGCTGATGCCCGGCGGTCTGGGTGGGGTGATGCTGATCCTCGGCCAACTCGCCTGGCTGCCCAACCTGATCTTGTGGGGTGGGGCATGGGCGGTCGGCGCAGGCATCCAGTTCGGTTTGGGTACGGTGATCTCGCCGGCCCAAAGCACCCTCGGTCTGCTGCCCTCGATACCCTTTCTCGGTGCGATGCCGCAGGCCGGGCCGATGCCTCGCGGCTATCTGCTCTGGCTGATCAGTGGGGTGCTCGCCGGGGTAGTCACGGCATGGGCCTTGGTCAAGCAGCTGCTGGCTCGCAGCTCGGCTCAATCGCGGCCTCTCGGGGTCGACTTGACGGCGATCTTCGGCGCGCTGGCCGGTATCGGCTGCGGGCTTGTTTTCACACTGCTGCAGCTTCCTGCGGGCGGCGATCTGGGATCTGTGCGACTGACCTCGTTGGGTGCCAAGATGACGACGCTTCTCGTGCTGGCGCCCAGCACGATGGGGTTGGCAGGGATGGTGACCGGAGCAGTGCTCGGCTGGCGCGCGATGAAGGCGGACGAGCAGCCCGCTTCGTCCGATATAGCCACCGATGACTCACCGAAGCAGGCGTTGGAGCCGGCCGGGAGCGAGCCGACAACCCAGACCGAATCGGGTGCGGACGACGAATCCTGGTCTGATGAGGACACTGCGCCGCTGGCTCGGGAGTTCCTGGACGATGCCGACGAGGCAGACGTGCCGACGACCGTGGTCGAGGATCGGTCGAAGCCGTCCAAGCGCGACCGGTAAGCTGCCAGCGTGAGATCTCGAGTGGTCGTGCTCTTGTCCGGATCAGGAACCCTGTTACAGGCGCTGCTGGACGCCAGTGCTCGCCCCGACGCCGATTTCAAGATCGTGGCCGTCGGCTCTGAGCAGACTGAGGCTTACGGGCTGACGCGAGCGCTGGAGGCGGGCGTCCCGACTTTCGTGGTTCCGATGCTGCCCGATCGGACTGCCTGGGATCGGAGATTGACCGAGACGGTGGCTGCCTATCGTCCTGATCTGGTAGTCAGCGCCGGATTCATGAAGCTCGTCGGCGAAGCCTTCTTGAGCGAGTTCGGTGGTCGTTTCATCAACTCCCATCCCGCGCTGCTGCCGAGTTTCCCGGGAATGCACGGTGTGCGTGATGCCTTGGCGGCCGGGGTGAAGGTGAGCGGTACCACGATCTTCGTCGTCGACGAGGGCGTCGACACTGGGCGGATCCTCGCGCAGAAGGCCGTCGAGGTGGCAGACGATGACACCGAGGAAACGCTGCACGAACGTATCAAGGTGGTCGAGCGCGAGTTGCTCGTCCAGGTGGTTACCGAATTGTTGGAGGAGAACGATGACTGAGCTGCAACCGATTCGTAGGGCCTTGGTTTCGGTCTATGACAAGACAGGGCTGATCGAGCTGGGACAGGAGCTGAGTGCTGCCGGCGTCGAGATCGTTTCCACGGGTTCAACTGCCGCTCAACTGTCTGCCGCTGGTGTGCCGGTGACTCCGGTCGAGAAGCTGACCGGCTTTCCCGAATGCCTCGACGGACGCGTGAAGACCCTGCACCCCAGGGTGCACGCGGGTATCCTCGCCGATCGCCGGCTCGCATCGCATCGTGAACAGCTCGCCGAGCTGGGGATTGAGGCATTCGACCTGGTCGTGGTCAACCTCTACCCGTTCACCCAGACCGTTGCCTCGGGGGCGGCCCCCGATGAGTGCATCGAGCAGATCGACATCGGCGGGCCCTCGATGGTGCGCGCCGCAGCGAAGAACCATCCGAGCGTGGCTGTGATCACCTCGCCCGATCAATACGGACTGGTCGCGGAGGCGCTGGCCGCGGGCGGCACCGACTTGACCGCCCGTCAGCAGCTCGCCGCGCAGGCGTTCGCGCACACCGCCGCCTATGACATCGCGGTCGCCTCGTGGATGGGGTCGGTGCTCACCGACACTTCAGGCCACCCAGCTGCACGGCAAGGAGATGAGCTATAACAACTTCACCGACGGTGACGCCGCCTACCGTGCGGCTTACGATTTCGCTGAGCCGACGGTGGCGATCATCAAACACGCGAACCCGTGCGGTATCGCGAGCGGCACCGACATCGCCGAAGCGCACCGCAAAGCCCATGCTTGTGATCCGGTGTCGGCGTTCGGTGGGGTGATCGCGACGAATCGTCCGGTCAGCGTCGAGATGGCCGAGCAGGTGGCCGAAATCTTCACCGAGGTGATCATCGCGCCGAGCTACGACGAGGGTGCGCTGGAGATCTTGGAAGCCAAGAAGAATATCCGGATCTTGACCGCCGGACCCTATCAGCATCCTGCGACCAAGATCACCACGATCAGCGGTGGCGCACTGCTGCAGGCTTCCGACCAGATCGATGCTGTCGGTGATGATCCGGCGAATTGGCAGCTGGTCAGCGGCGATGCTGCCGACCAGGCCACGCTGGACGATCTGGTTTTCGCCTGGCGGGCCTGCCGGTCGGTGAAATCGAATGCGATTCTGCTGGCTCACGATGGCGCCTCGGTCGGCGTGGGCATGGGGCAGGTGAACCGGGTCGATTCCTGCAAGCTGGCGGTCGAGCGGGCCGGTGATCGGGCCGCAGGTTCGGTGGCCGCCTCCGATGCTTTCTTCCCGTTCAGCGATGGACCGCAGATTTTGTTGGACGCCGGCGTCAAGGCGATCGTCCAGCCCGGTGGGTCGATTCGCGATGATCAAACCATCGAGGCTTGCCAGCAGGCCGGTGCCACGATGTACTTCACCGGCACCCGGCATTTCTTCCATTGATCGGTTCGGCTGCTGAGGAGAGGTAGCGAATGAGCGCCCAACGCATTGACGGTAAGAAGGTGGCGGCCGAGATCAAGGCCGAGCTGGCCATCCGGGTGGCCGCATTGAAGCAGCGGGGTGTTACTCCGGGGCTCGGCACGGTGCTGGTCGGCGAGGATCCGGGCAGCCTGCTCTATGTGGCCGGCAAACATCGTGACTGCGCGCAGGTCGGGATCGAGTCGATCCGTATCGATCTGCCTGCCGATGCGTCGGCCGAGCAGGTCAGCGAGGCGATCGAATCGCTGAACGCTGATGAGCGGTGTACCGGCTATATCGTCCAGCTGCCGCTGCCTGCCCATATCGACGACAACTGGGCGCTGGAGCAGATCGATCCGGCAAAAGATGCCGATGGCTTGGCACCGGCCAACCTCGGGCGCCTGCTGCTGGGTCAGCCCGCGCCCTTGCCATGCACCCCGCGCGGCATCGTGGAGCTGCTGCGCCGCTACGAGGTGCCGATCGCCGGTGCCGAGGTCTGCATTATCGGACGCGGCACGACCGTTGGCCGCCCGCTCGGTGTGTTGTTGAACCGTAAATCCCTCAATGCGACCGTGACGCTGTGCCACACGGGAACCCGCGATCTGGTCTCGCATGTGCGCCGTGCAGACATTGTGGTGGCGGCGGTGGGACGCGCGCACATGATCACCGCCGAGATGATCAAGCCCGGTGCGGTCTGTATCGATGTGGGTGTGACCAGGGTGGACGGTAAACCGGTCGGTGATCTGGCCCCCGATGTCTGGGAACGCGCCTCGATGGTGACCCCGAACCCGGGTGGAGTGGGCCCGATGACGCGTGCAATGTTGCTGGCGAATGTCGTCGATATGGCCGAAGGCACGATCTAGACGATGGACGAGCAGAGCCCGGTGCCCGAGCCGATCGCCCCGGACGATCAGCAGGACTCAGCGGAATCGTTGAGGCCCTGGTCACTGCTCGCTGTGCTCGTCGTTTTCGCGATCGGTGTGCTGCTCATCGTCAACTG
>JALHFX010000168.1 GCA_022837595.1 Propionibacterium sp. | reverse complement strand
TCTTCCTCTATTGGGAGTCACGAGTGGCGGTGCCCTTGCTGCGGCTCTCCCTATTCAAGATCCGCACCTTCACCGTGGCCGTATCGGTAGCGGGGCTGGTGACGGCGGCCGGTGCCGGGGCGTTGTTCGTTCTAACGCAGTATCTGCAGTTCATTCTCGGTCTCACCCCCATGCAAACAGGTATCCGGGTGCTGCCGGTTGCTGTGGCGATGCTGATCGGGGCGGTCTCCGCGCCTCACTTCATTCACTACCTGCAACTCAAGCGCACCGTGTTGATCGGACTGGTCTGCATTGGCCTGGGCTACGCCTGGATGGCGACGACAACCGATGGCGGGACCTTCGTCCGTCTTCTTCCAGGACTACTTTTCTTCGGTATCGGCGCAGGTTTGTTGGTTCCGGCCGCGACCCAAGCGGTGATGGACGCGCTACCCGCCGATGCCGCCGGAGCCGGTTCGGCCACGAATACCGCGTTGATGCAGGTCGGCAGTGCCTTGGGAGTCGCGGTGATCGGATCGCTATTGGCAGCTCGCTATCGCGCTGTGCTGACGTCCAGCCCGATTTGGGGTCAGCTCGGCGACCTGCAATCAACGGCCTTGGACTCCGTAGCAGGAGCGGCTCGGGCTGCCAAGCAGTTGGCCGCTGATCTGGGCCATCAGCTCAACGAATTGGCTGAGCAGGCCTTCGTGTCGGGCATGGAGGTCTCCATGTTGGTCTGCGCTATCTCGGTGGGATTGTCAGTGATCGCGGTTTTCTTCCTGTATCCGAGCGACAGGCGCCGCTGAGCCATTGCGCTATGCTCGCATCTGAGTAGTAACGAACGTGCCCGGGGTCGGTGTAAGTCCGAACCGGCGGTGATAGTCCGCGACCCGCATCTCGTCCGCAACGATGGCATGCGATTGATCCGGTGGAATTCCGGTACCGACGGTGATAGTCCGGATGGGAGGAGCACGTCGCTTTCTGCAGGCAGTCGGTGTCTGGGACTTCTCACGATCACCGATGCCTGTCGCAGGCGTCGATCCCGGGCTAGCAACGGGAAGGCGGCGAAGCGGCAGATGGAAATCCGCGCACGGCATACGCCGTTAGCTGCGCGAATCCTCGCCCCCACCGCCGCAGGACTACTCCTTATAGTCTGCTGGTGGGTCATCACCCGTTTCAGCTCGATTCCGGCGACTCTGCTGCCAGGACCGGCAGCTGTTGTGCGCCGGCTGGTTCGAGAACTCGCCTCGGGCCGACTATGGGGTCCCATCGGCGTGACGATCGGCGAAGCCGCCGCGGGTTGTTTGCTGGCTTGCCTCGTTGCTCTGCCGATCGCCTACCTGATAGCGCACGTTCGCCTGGCGGAGGCGACGCTCGCGCCCTATCTGGCCGCCTCGCAGGCTCTACCCGCGGTCGCACTGGCGCCGCTGCTGGTGATCTGGGTCGGCTACGGTATTCGGCCGGTCGTCTTGCTCTGTTCGGTGATGGTCTTCTTCCCGGTGGTGCTGTCCACGGTGCTCGGGTTGCGTAGCATCGACCGGGACGTCCTTGATGCCGCCAGGGTCGATGGGGCTGGATCTGCCCAGCTCGCCCGCTGGGTCGAGTGGCCGCTGGCGCTACCGGCAACCTTGACCGGTATCCGCAATGGTTTCACGTTGTCGATCACCGGCGCAGTCGTCGGCGAACTCGTGATGGGTGGCGACGGGCTCGGTCAACGGTTGGCTGTGCAATCCCAGTCGAGCGACACCACCGGACTCTTCGCCACCCTGATCGTCTTGTGCACGCTGGCCATAGCCATCTTCTTGAGCATGTCGTTCATCGAGTGGCTGACCAATCCGTTGGCCTCCAGCCCACGCTGGTACCAACTCACTCATCCCGGACACCTATTCCTCGCAGAGCGAGGAACTCCAAACGACAAAGAGTAGGAGATAACTCCATGCAGCCGATTACCCGACGGGCCATCCTAGGCTCAGCGTTGCTGGCAGGCCTTGCTGCCTGTTCGCGCCCCGCCGGCGAAGCCAGCAGCCCGGCTTCCTCCGGCACCCCCGGAACCAGCGCCACAACCGCCGCGCTGACGCTGGGTCTCACTTATGTGCCTGATATTCAATTTGCCCCGGCCTATGTGGCTGACAGTCTCGGTTGGTTCGCCGAGGAAGGGCTGAATGTGACCCTACGTCACCACGGCGCCAACGAGAATCTTCTGGGCGCCTTGCAGACCGGAAACGAGGACGTGGTCTTCGCCGGCGGCGGGGAGATGCTGCAGGGCCGCTCCGAAGGGATCTTACTGCGCAACTTCGCGACCGCATATCAGACCTATCCGGTCACCATCATCGTTCCGGAGGAATCGCAGATTCACTCTTTGGCCGATCTGCGCGGCCACAGCGTCGGGCTGCCCGGCGAGTTCGGGGAGAACTGGTTCTATCTGCTCGCAGTACTCGCCAGCAGTGGTCTGAACCGCGACGACCTGGAGATCGCTTCAGGCAAGGTTGACGCTGTCGTCGGATTCCTCAACAACGATGTGGTGCGATTCCGCGAATCCGGCTTCGCTATCCGCACCCTGAGTCTGGAAGATCCGCCACTGGTCAGCGTCGGACTGGGGGCCCTGGACACCACCTTGGCCGACCGCACCGACGAACTGACCGGGCTACTACGCGCGATGATCCGAGGAGCCGAGCTGTGTACCGTGGATCCGGAGCAAGCGGTTCAGATCTCCATGTCATATGTACCGACGTTGGTCGAGGCCGAACAGCAAGCCCATGCACTGGAAGTACTGAAAGCGACCACGAGCCTCTACGGCGGTCACTTCGGTGCCCAGACACCGTCACGCTGGGACGCTATGGCAGATTTCTTCGCCGAGTCCGGGCTGCTGGCCGCCCCTACTCCTGCAGGCGATGCTTTCACAACCAAGATCGTGGACGCCGCAAGCTGAGCCTGTTCGACCGCCCCGGACGCAACGAGGTTCGTGACCCCGTCGGGGTAACCTAGGTTCCGCCGATCCGAAAGGGGATACTGATGACTGATCATCCGGGCTACCGGCCTGAGACACTGGCCATCCATGCCGGCCAAGAAGAACCCGACCCCGCCACGAACTCGCGCGCGGTGCCGATCTATCAAACCGCCGCGTATACCTTCGATGACTCACAGCACGCTGCGCAACTATTCGCGCTCACTGCTCCGGGCAATATCTATACCCGTTTGATGAACCCCACCACGGCCGTCTACGAAACTCGGATCGCCGCGCTCGAAGGTGGTATCGGGGCGCTCGCAACCGCGACCGGAGCCGCAGCTGTCACCTATGCGGTACTCAACGTGACAGCGGCCGGAGACAACATCGTGGCCCTGTCCACTCTCTACGGGGGAACCTTCGCCCTGTTCACCCACACCTTCAAGCAGTTCGGCATCGAGTGCCGGCTGATCGATCCCGATCGTCCAGAAGACCTCGCCTCGCTGGTCGACGACCACACCCGGTTGGTCTTCGGCGAAACGATCTGCAATCCGAAGCTGAACGTGATTGACATCGATGCCTGGGCCGAGGCCAGCCATGCGCTTGGGCTGCCGTTCATGATCGATAACACCGTGCCTACGCCGTACCTGTGCCGGCCGATCGACCACGGCGCCGATGTGGTGGTGCACTCGACCACCAAATACATGGGCGGTCACGGCACCTCCATGGGCGGGGTCATCGTGGATGCCGGCAGATTCGACTGGGCTGCTCATGCCGACCGCTTCCCGATGATGGCCCAGCCGGACGCGTCCTACCACGACGTGGTCTGGACCGAAGCCGCAGGACCGGCCGCGTACATCACCCGGGCGCGCACCGTACTGATGCGCAACACCGGGGCCACGCTGTCTCCGATGAATGCCTGGATCATCCTGCAGGGCATCGAGAGTCTGCACGTGCGGATGGATCGGCACAGCGAGAACGCGATGAAAGTCGCCCAGTACCTGCGTGACCACCCACTGGTTGCGTGGGTCAACTACCCGGGATTCGACGACAACCCGTATCACGAGATCGCCGATCGGGTGCTGACCGGAAAGGGCTACAGCGGCCTGGTCAGTTTCGGCCTGCAGGCAGGCCGCGATGCGGGCAGTACGTTCGTCGAGGCGTTGCGGCTCTTCAGCCACCTCGCCAATATCGGGGACGCGAAGTCACTGGTCATCCATAACGCATCGACGACGCACTCCCAGTTGAACGATGACGAGCTCGTCGCAGCCGGTGTCGCCCCCGAGATGGTACGTCTGTCGATCGGTATCGAGAATATCGACGACATCATTGCCGATCTC
>JALHFX010000004.1 GCA_022837595.1 Propionibacterium sp. | reverse complement strand
CGTCGGGGCCCGCAGGGAAGACGGATACCACGATCTGGCTACGGTCTTTCAGGCAGTCTCGCTCTTCGATGAGATCGTCGCTCGGCCGCGAAGTGATGGCCAGATCGTTCTGCAGATGAGTGGGGAGGGCAGCGAGGAACTGGCCTGCGATCACACCAACCTGGCCTATCGGGCCGCGCTGCTGCTGCGCGAACGGGCAGCAGGCGGACGAGCCCCTGGCGTCGATTTGCGTATCGTCAAGCAGATTCCGATGGCCGGGGGAATGGCCGGTGGGTCCGGCGATGCTGCGGCGACCCTCTTGGCCTGCAATCGGTTGTGGGATCTGGGCCTGCCGATCGACGATTTATCGAGGCTCGGTGCCGAATTGGGGAGCGACGTCTCGTTCCTGTTGTATGGCGGCAATGCCCTCGGGCTGGGACGCGGAGAGCGGCTCACCCCGCAAGCCTCGATTGGGCGTCTCGAATGGGTTTTCGCGACCGCCCCACGCGGTCTGTCGACTCCGCTGGTCTACCGCCAATTCGACGACATGGCCGCCCGTGGAGCGATCCGGCCGAATAACGAGTTGGCGGCCGAAGCGCTCGCCGATCTCTGCTCAGGAGATCCCGAACGGGTAGCCGGGCGGCTGCGCAATGATCTGCAGGCTGCTGCAGTCGAGCTCTACCCGCAGCTCGCCATGACGCTGGACGCCGGCCTGAGGGCCGGGGCGTTGGCCGCCTTGGTGAGTGGCTCGGGTCCGACCTGCGCTTTCCTCGCCGCCGACGCTTCTTCAGCAGACGATCTGGCCGACGAGCTTTTTGACAAGGCTTCCGAGGTTCAAGATGTTCGCCGTGCCTATGGTCCGGTCGCCGGCCCCAGCGTTACCACCGGCCCTGATCGATTCTCACGATGATGGACGAGGTTGATGAGCTGGTGGCTGCTTGGCAGCGTGAGCGTCCCGATCTTGTCCTTGAACCGATGCAGGTCTGGTCGCGTATCGCGCGGCTTGCGCAGCTGCTGAGCTCAGCCAGAGCAGCGGCTTTCGCGGCCCAGGAGCTTCACATCTGGGAGTTCGACGTGCTCGCCGCACTGCGTCGTGCGGGAGAGCCCTATCGGCTGGCTCCCGGTCAGCTGATCGCTCAGACCCACGTCACCTCCGGCACCATGACCAACCGGGTCGATCGGCTGTGCGTTCGCGGGTTTGTGGAGCGGATGGCGAACCCCCAGGACGGCCGCGGGGTCTTCGTCCAGCTCACATCGAAAGGCCGCCAGAAAGTGGACGAAGCACTCGCAGATCTGGTGGCAGCCGAGGCTGAGCTGGTGTCCGTGCTGGAACCCGCCGAGCAGGTGGAGCTGGCCGGGGCGCTCAGAACACTATTGCTGGCCACGCCGCAGAGTTGAGTCGTCCTTCTGCTCGTGGCTCGGCAGATCAGCCGTAGAGGCACTCTGCTCGGCTGTACGGCGGTCACGGTCTCTGCTGATCAGCCGGGGTGAATGCTGTAGTCCGGACAATCCGTTCCAGATCAGGTTGACCAATTGGGCTGCAAGTTCCTCCTTGGGTGGCTCCCGCAGGTCCACCCAGGACTGTCCGGCTGCTGCGACCATACCGACGAGGCCCTGCGCGAAGACAGCACCGAGTTCGGGCGGGTAGCCGCGGCGGGTCAACGGCAACACCAAGATGTCGGCGACCCGAGCCGTGATGTCCGAGAGGATGGACGCGAAAGTTGGGCTCGCCTGCGTCGTGGAGGAGGTCTTACTCGCTGCCATCGACGAGTCCCGCGCGATGATTCTGAAACCATCCGGGCGGGCATCGATATAGTCGAGCAGGGCCAACGTGCCGCGTTCAATGATTTCCCGGTAGTTAGCGTTCGGAGTAGCCAGCGCTGTCTGAATGCTCGACTCCAGCGTCCTTACCTCGCGGTCGACGACCACGGCGTAGAGGCCCTCCTTGCCGCCGAAATGTTCGTAGACGACCGGTTTGCTGACCTCGGCGTGAGCCGCGATCTCTTCGACGCTGGTGCCGTCGAATCCGCGGTCGGCGAATAGACCGCGAGCGATCTCGATGAGTTGCTCGCGGCGTTCCGCGCTGCTCATGCGCCTACGTCCGCGGCGCGCGCGCTGAGAATCGGCCGACCTCATGAGATCAGTCTTTCATAGCGCGTTCGTGAGCCAGTTTCGCGTCAAGGGGGCCGGACCCCGTAGAGTAGTCCTTGATCACGTGCCGAGTGATCGTTCCCCGGTTGGTCTGTCGGCAGGGCCCGCCTGACTTTGAATCAGGATTAGCGACGCAGGTTCGACTCCTGCCCGGGGAACAAGTTAGCGGGGGCCAGCTCTCGATTCGCGCAGCGACGATGCTCAGAGCGCCCTAATCGTAGAGGAGCTCCGATGTCCGATACTGCGGCTATTCCTGATCGAGCTGACATTGAGCGGCTCGAAACCCTGTCCCCCTTCGAACTGCGCGAGACCCTCATCTCCTTGGGCACCCACTCCCAGCAGCGGGTCGCTCACGCGCTATTGAATGCCGGCCGCGGGAACCCCAATTTCCTCGCAGCTGCACCCCGGGAGGCGTTCTTCCAACTCGGACTGTTCGCCGTCCAGGACGGGCGCGAGGTCGGCCAATGGCAGACCGACCTCATCGCGCAGCCGAAGCAGCAGGATATCTCGAAGCGCCTGGATGCGTGGCTGGCCGCGCGCGTGGACGAACCCGGCATCGCCTTGCTGACCGCCATCTGTAGCTGGGCGGACGACCAAGGCTGGGACGGTGATGAGTTCGTTTTCGAACTCGTCGATGGGATCCTCGGTGAGCACTATCCTGACCCTCCGGCAATGCTCTCCTACTGTTCGCAGGTCACGGCGCGTTATCTCGCCACCTTGATGGGGGAGGGATTCTCCGGCGACCGGATCGACCTTTTCGCGACCGAAGGTGGCACAGCAGCGATGTGCTACGTTTTCGGTTCGCTCTTCGCGAACGGCATCCTTCATCCGGGCGATGGCGTCGCGATCATGGCGCCAGTATTCACGCCCTATCTCGACATCGTCTCGCTCCCCGAATACGGGCTCGAGCAGGTGCTGCTCGAAGCCGATATGACCTTCCCAGACGGCACTCACAGCTGGCAGTACAGCGCTGAGCAGATCGACAAGCTGCGCGATCCGTCGATTAAATTGCTGATCTGTATCAACCCGACCAATCCGCCGTCCGTGCGGTTGTCCGACGACACCCTCGCGCAGATTGCCGAGATCGTGGCAACCGTTAACCCGGGGCTGGTGATCATCACTGATGACGTCTACGCCACGTTCGTCCAAGGATTCCGCTCGCTGGCGTCCTCGTTGTCACGCAACACGATTCTGATCTATTCGTTTTCGAAGTATTTCGGCGCGACGGGTTGGCGTCTTGGTGCGATCGCGACGGCCAAGGACACCATCCTCGACGAAAAGCTGGCTGCTCTTCCGGCGGCTGAGAAGCAGCGGCTCGCGCGACGCTATTCATCGTTGACCGATGACACCGCATCCCTCAGCTTCGCCGAGCGACTCGTCGCCGATTCCCGTGATGTGGCGCTACGGCATACTGCCGGGCTTTCCCAGCCGCAGCAGGTCCAGCTTGCGTTGTTCGCGCTCTTCGACATGCTCGACGAAGCGGGTGCGTATCGCCGATCGGTCCAGCAGCTGATTCGCCGACGTCTGGACGCGCTCCTGACGGGATTGCAATTCAACTTGCATCCCGATCCGTTGCGTGCCGGTTACTACGTCGAACTCGACTTCATGAGTTATGTCAACGAGCATTTTCCTGCGGACTTTGCAGCCTTCCTGAAGAAATCCTACGAACCCACCGACATCCTCTTCCGCCTCGCAGCGCAGACCGGCGTCGTCGCGCTCAATGGTTCTGGATTCGACGGGCCACCTTGGTCGGTCAGGCTCTCCCTCGCGAACCTCGATGAGGCCGACTATTCAGTGATCGGCAAGGCGATTCGTTCGGTCGCCGAGGAGTATGTCACCGAGTGGCAGGCGGGTCGGGCGCAGCCGTGAGCATGAGACTTTCGTCCGCAGCTCTCGGTTCGCTTCGAATCGACCACTGACCGGATCAGCCGAAGTCGGACCACGGCAATCTCCCACAGGGGGATATGCGTATGATGTCGAAGTGTTCCGGTGGTGCCCCAAAAGGGTGTCGCGACCGTGGGGGCACGATCCGCGATGCAGGAGTGGATTCCTGCCCGGGGTACGCACTGGCCACGTTGTGAAGGAGACTTTGGTGACTACTTCAGCTCAGACCCCTGTATCAGCCGTTATCGTGCTAGCGGCCGGGGGCGGTACCCGCATGAAGTCCAAGAGTTCGAAGCTGCTGCATCCTGTCGCTGGACGCGCAATGCTCAGTTACGCTCTCGATGCCGCTCAGGCTCTCGAACCCCAGAAGCTGGTTGTCGTCGTCGGCCATCTGCGCGAACAAGTAGAAGAACTCCTCAACGAGAACTACCCGCTGGTGACGATCGTCGAGCAGCCGGTGCGCAATGGCACCGGTGGCGCGGTGAAATGCGCGATCCCAGCGCTCGGCGAGACCACGCGTGAGGTTGTGGTCACATATGGCGATGTGCCGATGCTTACCGGTGAAACGCTGACCGAACTCGTGGCAGCCCATCGCGAGAGCCGCAATGCCTGCACCGTGCTGACCGCGGTCGTGCCCGACCCAACCGGCTACGGGCGCATCGTCCGCGATGGTGGGCAGGTCTCCCGGATCGTCGAGCATAAGGATGCCACCCAGGAAGAACGCCAGATTCGCGAGATCAACTCGGGTATCTACGTCTTCGACGGCACGGTGCTACGTGACGGCCTGGCCAATCTGACTCCTGACAACCAGCAGGGCGAGCTCTACCTGACCGACGTTCTTGGCTACGCTCGCGAGCACAACGGAAACGTCGGTGCGTACATAACCGATGACATCTGGCAGACCGAGGGCGTCAACGATCGCGTCCAGCTCGCCCGGATGAATGCGGAAGTCAACCGGAGGATTGTGGAGCGCTGGATGCTCGACGGCGTGACCGTCGTCGATCCGAAGACCACCTGGATCGAAGCCGATGTCGACCTGGAATCCGATGTCACGATCCTGCCGAATACCCAACTGTTGGGTGCTACCTCGGTGGCCACCGGCGCGGTGATCGGCCCTGACACCACCTTGCGTGATGTCGAGGTCGGCGAGAACGCACATGTCATTCGCACCCACGGCGAGTTGTCGGTCATCAACATGGACGCCCGAGTCGGCCCATTTGCTCGCCTGCGTCCAGGTACGGTGCTCGGCGTGGGTGGCAAGATCGGCACCTTCGTTGAGACGAAGAACGCCCAGATCGGAGACGGCTCGAAGGTCCCGCACTTGTGCTATTGCGGCGATGCGTTCATCGGTGAGGGCGTCAATGTCGGCGCGGGCACGATCTTCGCGAACTACGACGGTTCTCATAAATCGCCGACGCACCTGGGCGATCACGTCTTCATCGGGTCGAATACGGTACTCGTCGCTCCGCTCAACATCGGCGCCGGTGCTTTCGTCGCCGCAGGATCCGCCGTCGTAGAGGATGTGCCACCCGGAGCCCTGGCTGTGGCGCGTGGCCGTGAGCATCTTTCAACCGACTGGGTGCATCGCAAGCGAGCTGGGTCTCCGGCATCTGATGCCGCTAACGAGTCCGAGGGCGAAATCCATCCCGCGGTTGCCGAAGCCCGCGCCAAATTGCTTGAAGAAAACCAGGAGGACGATCAGTGAGCGGTGTCAAGCGTCCGACGGACAAGCACCTGATGCTCTTCACTGGGCGAGCCAACCCGGAACTCGCCCAGTCGGTCGCCGAACTCATGGGGGTCAATCTGACACCCAGCCGCCTGATCACCTACGCGAACTCCGAAGTCTACGTCCGCTATGAGGAATCGGTGCGTGGGTCGGACGCTTTCGTTATTCAGTCACATCCGGCTCCGGTCAATGAGTGGCTGATGGAGCAGCTGATCATGGTGGACGCGCTCAAGCGCGCTTCTGCCAAGCGGATCACCGTCGTCGCACCCTGCTATCCCTATGCGCGGCAGGACAAGAAGCATCTCGGACGCGAGCCGATCTCAGCCCGGCTGATCGCCGATCTTTATCGGGCAGCCGGGGCCGACCGGATCATGACCGTCGACTTGCATACCGCTCAGATCCAGGGCTTTTTCAACGGCCCGCTCGACCATCTCACCGCATTGCCGGTGTTGGCCGACTACGTCGAGAAGAAATATGGCACGTCCACTATGACCATCGTCAGCCCGGACGCCGGACGTGTGCGGCTCGCCGATACTTGGAGTGACCGGCTGGGTGCGCCATTGGCGATCATCCATAAGCGGCATGACCCGACAGTGGCCAACGAGGTCAAGGTGCACGAGGTTGTCGGTGACGTCGCCGGACGCACGTGCCTCTTGGTGGACGACATGGTCGACACGGGCGGAACCATCTGCCAGGCGGCAGAAGCACTCTTCGAACACGGTGCTGACAGGGTCATCGTCGCCGCGACCCATGCGATCCTCTCGGGTCCGGCGGCTGACCGGCTGAACTCCAAGCCGTTCGAAGAGATCATCTTCACCAATACATTGCCGATCCCCGACGGTGTGCATGTGGAGAAGGCGACTGTCTTGTCGGTGGCGCCCCTGTTGGCGCAGGCCATTCACGAGGTCTTTGAGGACGGCTCTGTGGCCAGTCTGTTCGACGGAGCCCAGCAGTACTGAGTCTCTACGCTGGGTTTCTACGCTGGAAGCAGTTCGGGAACGGTTCCGTCGATGCGTCCGAGCCCACGGGCCCGGTGACACCTGGTCATGTTCCGGTCGCGCCCGGTGCTGCCTGGTCCTGCCTGGTCAGATGTGCAGCGGCTACCGATATGTACAGGTCCGCCACGAGCGGCTACCGAAAGTCGCATGGGCTACCGAACGTTCGGTAGTCCATGCGACTTTCGGTAGCCGCTGTGATCGAGTGCGGGACGATCGGTAGCCGCTGTGATTGAGCGCGGGACGATCGGTAGCCGCTGTGATCGAGTGCGGGACGATCGGTGGCGCTGGGGTCAGCTCGGTACTGACCCGGTAACTGCTCGGGGCGGGCCTACCGATATTTCGGCAATCGGTGCCGGAACTGTGCTGATTCGCGATGACCCGCATCGAAAGGGTAAGATCGGCACGCTACTTGGCGAGGGGTGAGCGATTGCGAACCCGTGATCGACTGGTTGCCGGTATTCGTTGCCGGATCCTCCTCCCGCTGAGCCCATGAGTTCGCAATTGGAGTTGAGGAGTTCGTAATGGTCGACACCATCAAGCTGGACGCGGAACCTCGCGAGGAGTTCGGTAAGGGTGCTGCCCGCCGGATTCGGCGCGCTAACAAGGTTCCTGCCGTCCTCTACGCCAACGGTCATGAGCCGCTGCACGTCACTTTGCCGGGACACAAGACGATGCTGGCGCTGCGTCAGGCCAACGCTCTGTTGAGCATTCAGCGGCCTGGCGCCCCAGAGCAGCTCGCGCTGCCGAAGCAGGTGCAGCGCCACCCGGTCACCAACAGCATTGAGCATGTCGACCTGTTGATGGTCTTCCGGGGCGAGCGCGTCTCCGTTCAGATCCCTGTCGTCGTGGTCGGCGAGCCCGAGGGCGACGTGCTGGTGAACACCGAGCGCACCGAGATCACCGTCGAGGCCGAGGCCACCAGCATTCCGGCTTACTTCGAGGTCTCGATCGCCGGGCTAGAGGTCGGAGCCCAGATCCTCGTCGGCGACGTTGCGCTGCCGGAGGGCGTGACGCTCGATGACGATGCGGAGGCATTGGTGCTCAGCATCAACGCGCCTGTTGCAGTCGAGGAGACGCTCGAGTCCGCCGAGGACGAAGAAGGCGCTGACGAGGACGCCGGCGAGGGTGACTCCGAGGAGTGAGCACCTGGCTGCTCGTTGGGCTCGGTAACCCTGGCCCGGAATATGAGCGCACCCGACACAATGTCGGTTTCATGATTGTGGACGAGCTCGCCCGGCGCGCCCGGGCGAGCTTTTCTGCTCCGCGAGGTATGCGTGCCGCAGTGGCCGAGACCATCATCTCGGCCACTGGCCTGGGCGTACCGCCCGGCGACAAGCTGGTGCTGGTCAAGCCCCGCACCTTCATGAACGAATCGGGTCAGTCGGTCGGCAAGCTAGCGTCCTTCTTCAAGGTGTCGGCCGATCGCGTGGTCATCGTCCATGATGAGATCGACCTGGAATTCGGTCAGCTGCGCATCAAATTCGGGGGTGGCGACGGTGGCCACAATGGTCTGAAATCGGTGCGCGCGCATTTGCATACGGGGGATTTCTACCGCGTCCGGTTTGGTGTTGGACGACCGACCGGCCGCCATGCCGCCGCCGACCATGTACTCGGCGCTTTCCCGACTGCCATGCGTGAAGACCTTGCCGTCGAGGTGCAGCGCGCCGCCGACGCCTGCGAGATGCTCGTCACTCAGGGGCTGACGGCCACCCAGAACAAGTTCAACAGCTGACGGGGTCAACAGATGACCGGGCGTCCGACGCCTTGGCTATTGAAAGAGACCGGTCAACCCGCAGCAGCTTCCGGAAACCGCAGCGGCTACCGATCTGCACTGCCCCCCACGTCAGCGGCTACCGATCTGCACGGCCCTCAAACCAGCGGCTACCGAAAATAGCAACGGCTACCGAACGTTCGGTAGCCGTTGCGATTTTCGGTAGCTGGAGTGCGGCAGTGCGTGGTTTTCGGTAGCTGCTGGGATTTTCGGTAGCCGGGGTGAGGCGGCGTGTGGCTTTCGGTAGCTGCTGACACTTTCGGCAGCGCCTACCGCCGAGCGTGGGTGCGCCGACCGCGGGTGCGCCGTCTGCCACCGAGGCGGACGCATAGCTCCGCCGCTCGCTTTCGAGCTGCGCCCAGCCACCCACCACGGACGTGCACCACTGCCAGCGCTGATCGGCAAGAAGCAACCGGACGAAGATGCCGCCGTTCTGAGCAAGAACCGGCTCCTTGGCGGGCCCGCCTACTATGGATCGGTGAGTTTCCGGGGGCTTTTCGCATCACTGGCCGCTGATCGCAGCGTCGCCGAAGTAATCAGCGACGCCAAGGCAGGGCTGTCAGCTGCGGAGCTGGACTGCCCGGCAGCCGCTCGTCCGGCCTTGATCGCAACGTTGGCTAGTACCGCAGAGCGTCCGATTCTCGTAGTCACCTCGACCTTCAGAGAAGCCGAACAGCTCACTTCGGTCTTGCAGTCGCTGCTCGGGGACGATCAAGCCGCGTACTACCCGGCATGGGAGACGCTGCCACACGAGCGACTGAGCCCCCGATCCGACACGGTCGGACGCCGTCTGGCAGTCTTACGTGCGATCACCGGTAAGAGCGATCGCCCGAAACCGCGGGTGGTTGTCGCTCCGATCCGCTCCATGCTGCAACCCCAGGTCGCCAACCTGGCAGATCTTCGTCCGGTCACTCTGCAAGTCGGTGCTGACTATGAGATCGGTGAGTTGGCCGCAGATCTCGTGGCTGCCGCATATCAGCGGGTCGACCTCGTCGAACGACGGGGCGAGTTCGCCACGCGTGGCGGCATCGTTGATATCTTCCCGCCCACCGAAGACCACCCGGTGCGTGTCGACTTCTTCGGCGACGAGATCGATACCATCACCTACTTCCACGTTGCCGACCAGCGTTCCACCGACAAATCCGTGGACGAGATCACCGCCGCTCCCTGCCGCGAGCTGTTGATCACCGAGAAGATCCGTGGCCGCGCGGCAAACCTGATCGGCAATCATCCTGAACTCGCCGAAATGCTGGAGAAGATCGCCGAAGGCCAGATGGCGGAGGGTATGGAAGCCCTCATTCCGGCATTGGTCGATGAACTTGAGCTGTTGATCGATGTCTTGCCGTCCAACGCCTTGATCTTGGTCAACGATCCGGAACTCGTCCGCACACGTGCCGAGGATCTGGTGCGCACCAGCCAGGAGTTTCTGCATGCCGGCTGGGCGGCCGCAGCGTCCGGTGGACGCGCGCCGATCGATCTGGGGGCGAGCGCCTATCGGCAGCTGGCCGAAGTCCGTTCCCGAGCGTTGGAGCGCGGCCAAAGTTGGTGGGCGTTGTCTCCGTTCGCACCTGATCCTGACGATGAGACGGGTGAGCGGCTGAACCTGATCGGCGTCCCCAGCTGGCATGGCGACGTCGACGGTTTCGTGCAGCAGATTGCACAAGACATCGCAGACGGCTGGCGGGTGCTGCTGAGTGTCGAAGGCCCCGGTCAGGCCCGGCGAATGGCAGAGGTGCTGGGCAATAACGACATCGCGTCGAAGATACTCGATGATCTCGGCGACGACGTGGAGCCTTCCCCGGTCGTGCGCATCTTCCGTAGTGGCCTGCGTATGGGATGGCGCGCACCACGTATTCGACTGGTCCTCCACGCAGCAGGCGATCTCACTGGCACGTTGCCGACTGCTGAGCGGGACGCCCGAAAGATGCCGGCGAAGCGACGTAACCAGATCGCACCTCTGGAGCTCAAACCAGGCGACCCGTTGGTGCACCAGCAACACGGCGTCGGGCGTTATGTCGAGATGGTCACCCGAACGGTTGCGGGTTCGACTCGTGAATACCTGGTGGTGGAATATGCGCCCTCCAAACGCGGGCAGCCGGGGGATCGGCTTTACGTACCGATGGACCAGCTCGACGAGATCTCTCGCTATGTCGGTGGTGAGAGCCCGCAGCTCGACAAGATGGGCGGGGCCGATTGGAAGCAGCGTAAATCCCGCGCGCGTAGGGCGGTTCGCGAGATAGCCTCCGGCCTGATCAAGCTCTATGCAGCACGCCAGGCGACCAAGGGACACCCTTTCGCCGCCGACACTCCGTGGCAACGTGAGCTCGAGGATTCGTTCAGCTTCACCGAGACCCCCGATCAGCTCTCGTGTATCAACGACGTCAAACACGATATGGAACAGCTCGTTCCGATGGATCGGCTGGTCTGCGGTGATGTCGGCTACGGCAAGACCGAGATCGCGGTTCGCGCCGCGTTCAAGGCGGTGCAGGACGGCAAGCAGGTCGCCATCCTGGTGCCGACGACGCTGCTCGTCCAACAACACACTCAGACATTCACTGACCGTTATGCCGGTTTTCCGATCACCGTGGCCGCGTTGAGCCGTTTCCAGTCGGCCGGCGAGACCCGTAAGACGATCGACGGGCTGGCCTCAGGACGAATCGATGTCGTGATCGGCACCCACAGGTTGATCAGCGAGAGCGTGAAGTTCAAGGATCTCGGGCTGGTAATCATCGACGAGGAGCAGCGCTTCGGCGTCGAGCACAAGGAAGCCCTGAAGAAGATGCGGGTCAACGTCGATGTGCTCTCGATGAGCGCAACGCCGATTCCCAGAACACTCGAGATGGCAGTGACCGGTATCCGCGAGATGTCGACCATCGCGACCCCGCCCGAAGAACGCCACCCCGTGTTGACCTTTGCCGGCCCTTACGATCACGGCCAGGTCGCCGCCGCGATCCGCCGTGAGCTCGCTCGTGAAGGCCAGGCCTTTTATGTCCACAACCGGGTGCAGGATATCGAGAAGGTCGCTGCCGAACTGCGTCGAGCGGTTCCCGAGGCGACGATCGTCACGGCGCACGGCAAGATGGGCGAGCGAGCCCTCGAGAAGGTGATGTTCGACTTCTGGGAGCGGCGCATCGACGTACTCGTCTGCACCACCATCGTGGAAGCGGGTATCGATGTTTCGACGGCCAACACCTTGATCGTGGACCGCGCCGATCGGATGGGCTTGTCACAGCTACATCAGTTGCGCGGACGGGTAGGACGTAGCCGAGAGCGCGGATACGCCTATTTTCTCTACCCACCCGACAAACCACTCTCCGAGACTGCCCACGATCGGCTCTCCGCGCTCGCCGCGAATAGCGATCTCGGTGCCGGCATGGCCATCGCTATGAAGGACCTGGAGATCCGTGGTGCCGGAAACCTGCTCGGTGATGAACAATCCGGTCATATCGCCGATGTCGGTTTCGATCTTTATATCCGAATGGTCGGCGAAGCGATCTCTGACTACCGCGGCGAGCAGTCTGGCCAGGACGAAGCCGAGATGCGCATCGAGCTTCCGGTGGACGCTCATCTGCCCACCGACTACGTCGAATCGGAGCGGCTACGGCTAGAAATGTACCGCAGGCTCGCCGAAGTGCGTGCCGAGGAAGACATCGTTCATGTTCGTGACGAGCTTGTCGACCGTTACGGTCCGTTGCCGACATCCACCCAGGCGTTGCTCGATGTGGCACGCTTCCGGCTGGCTTGCCGTGAGGCGGGGCTGACCGAGGTGATGACCCAAGGCAACTTCATCCGCTTCGCCCCGGTTGTTGATCTACCCGAATCGCGGCAGCTGCGGCTGCAGCGGGTACATCCGGGCACCTTGATCAAGGCCAAGTCGAACGTCGCGCTGGTGCCGCGTCCACGCACGGGCGGGGTGCCCAGCCTCCCGATTGAGGGCACCGAGCTGTTGGAATGGGCAGCCGGGGTCGTGTCGATCTTCACTGGAGTCCACGTTGGACCCCGTGGGTCATGATTCGCGATCGTGATCTCTCGGTAGACTCGGTGGCGTGAATTCTTTGAAGAAGCTTCTGGTCGGAGCAGCGCTCGGGGCTTTCGGAGTAGCAGCCTTGTCGGGATGTTCACCGGCATCGGGCACTGCGGCGGTCGTGAACGGGGTCGTCATCCCAGATTCGCGGATCGCAGACTACTCGGAAGGCTGTGCGGTGGTTCTGGCGAGCCAGCCGCAGTTGCAGATGACTGCCAATGAGCTGCGTCCGCAGATGGTGATGTGGGCGGTGCTCGGCGAGATGAGCAGCCAGCAGGCCGAACAGATGGGCGCCGACGCCCCGACCGATGCTCAGGTGCGCGATTATATGCAGCAGCTCGGGCTGGGCGTTCTGCTCACCGATGAGCGTTGTGCGCAGGCAGCCCTGGGAATCGCGCGTAGCGATCTCATCGCGTCCGGGCTCGGTCTGCAGTCTGCTTCGTATCTAGGTGCCTACGATGTCGAACTCAATCCGCGCTATGGCAACTGGGACCCGGCTAACCTCACCTTGGCAGGATCTGGCTCGTTGTCAGAGCTGGCGCAGAGTTGAGCGAATTGCTGCGGCTCGCCGAGGTGATGCGGCGGTTGCGAGCCGACTGTCCCTGGGACGCGCAGCAGACACATCGGAGCCTGGTCCAGCACCTCATCGAGGAGACCGCGGAGGTCGTCGAGGCCATTGAAACCGAGCCGATCTCCGATGTCGACCTGTGTGAGGAGCTCGGTGATTTACTCATGCAGGTCTATTTTCATGCCGAGATTGCCCGTACCGAGCGCCGCTTCGATATCGAAGATGTCGCGCGTGGGATTTGTGACAAACTCGTCGCTCGGCATCCGTGGGTCTTCGATCGCGCCGACCGTCCGGAAGATCTGGCCGGCGTCTGGGAGCAGGCCAAACAAACCGAGAAACGCCGCACGAGTGCGCTCGAAGGGATCCCCGGCACCTTGAACACCCTCGCGAAGGCGGCCAAGGTGGTCGCGAGGACCCGAGCGATGCAGGTCGATGTTGAGATGGCGCAGACGCCGATCACCGACGAGCAGGTCGGGCAACAAATCCTCGCGTTGGTGCAGCGGGCCCAGGCCAGCGGGGTGGACGCCGATCAGGCTGTCCGCGACGCGCTTCGTGCACTGGAGGACCAGATATATCGAAGTGAGTTGCAAATGCGCGAGTCAGATGAGTGATCTAGCGGATACGCTTAGGACTGGACCAAAGATTCCATCTGTGAATGAACTGGACCGAAGATTCCATCTGTGAATGAAAGGGTAGACACCCGTGGCACTTATCGAATACATCGAGGCCCGCGAAATTCTTGATTCGCGTGGCAACCCCACCGTTGAGGTCGAGGCCTTGCTGGATGACGGTTCATTCGCCGTCGCTGCCGTACCCTCGGGTGCATCCACCGGCGCTTTCGAGGCTGCCGAGTTGCGTGATGGTGACAAGGCACGTTACGGCGGTAAGGGCGTGCTGAAGGCCGTCGACAACGTCAACGAGGCCATCTACAAGGAGGTCGTCGGCTGGGATGCCACCGATCAGCGCGGTCTCGACGATGCAATGATCGACTTGGACGGTACTCCCAACAAGTCGAAGCTCGGCGCGAACGCCATCCTCGGTGTCTCGCTTGCCGTGGCTCGCGCCGCTGCCGAATCGGCTGAGCTGCCGCTCTACAAGTACATCGGCGGCCCGACCGTGAACCTGTTGCCGGTGCCGATGATGAATATCCTCAACGGTGGCGCGCATGCCGACTCCAATGTCGACATCCAGGAGTTCATGATCGCCCCGATCGGCGCTGAGAGCTTCGCCGAGGCTCTGCGCATGGGCGCCGAGGTTTACCACGCGCTGAAGGCGGTGCTCAAGGAGCGCAAGCTCGCCACCGGTCTTGGCGATGAGGGCGGCTTCGCCCCGAACCTTGACTCCAACCGTGAGGCCCTCGACCTGATTGAGGACGCCATCAAGGCCGCCGGGTACAAGCCGGGCAAGGACGTCGCGCTGGCTCTCGACGTCGCTGCGAGCGAGTTCTTCGAGGACGACAAGTACCTCTTCGAGGGTGCCAAGAAGAGCTCGGCGGAGATGATCGAATACTACGAGAAGCTCGTTGCCGACTACCCGCTGGTGTCGATCGAGGATCCGCTGAACGAAGAGGACTGGGAAGGCTGGAAGGTCATCACTGACCGCATCGGCGACAAGGTGCAGCTGGTTGGCGACGACTTCTTCGTGACCAATGTCGAGCGCCTACAGCGCGGTATCGACGCAGGTTCGGCAAACGCATTGCTGGTGAAGGTGAACCAGATCGGTTCGCTCACCGAGACCATCGACGCTGTCACCTTGGCACATCGCAACGGTTACCGCTCCATGATGAGCCACCGTTCCGGCGAGACTGAAGACACCACCATCGCCGACCTGTCGGTGGCGCTGGGCTGTGGTCAGATCAAGTCGGGTGCTCCGGCTCGCGGCGAGCGTGTCGCGAAGTACAATCAGCTGGTCCGCATCGAACAGGAGCTGGACGACTGTGCGGTCTACGCAGGCGCTTCGGCGTTCCCGCGCTTCAACCCTGAGGAGTGGTGAGCAAAGCTGTCGGTCAATGATTGATGGCTGAGCCCGAACCGGGTCACTGGGGCGGCCCCGCGTTTCGTACGTCGGGGCCGCCTCGTTTGTGTCTGATGATGGAATGACTTAGACGAGCCTTTCGGTAGACGGCCGAGGTTCAATGCGCGGTATTCGGTGTGATCTGGTGGAGACAGGAGTGGCGAGTGGAATCTGGCAGGGCAGGTCGCCGCGCGGCATCGGGTCCGGCGGGACGTCCGGGCGCAGCTGATACCCCCAGTCTGCGCACCGCGTCGCGTCCTACTCAACGGGGCGTCGGATCGTCCAAGGCCCGTCCGGGCACGGCCGCGTCCGACCCCGCGCAGCAGCCCGAGGATGCCGCCGGTCAGGCTCAGCCGCGTGCCACCGGGGTCGTGTGGCGGTTGCGCAATGGCCTACGCGTCACGCAACGCGCAATTATCTTGGTACTGGTGCTGATCGTGCTACTGATCAGCTATGCGACCACGCTGCGCGTCTATTTCAACCAGCAGTACGAGATGGCCGAGGCTAAACGGCAGATCGCCCAGCACCAGCAGGCGATTTCAGAGCTCACTGACGAGATCAAACGCTGGCAAGACCCTGAATACGTGAAGACTCAGGCCCGCGAACGGCTCGGCTGGGTAGTTCCGGGCGAGATAGGTTTTCAGGTTGTCGGGCCGAACAACGAACCATATGCGGGCGGCAGCCAGATCGGTTCAGCTCAGCTACCCGAAGGAGAGTACGCGAAGACCTGGTGGGATCGTGTCTGGGGCAGCGTCGTGACCGCTGACGATCCTGAGCCGGTCGACAAGGGTGCCTCCGGGCCGGTCGTGACCGTCGAGTCGTCAGAGGGGCCTTAACTCATGCCCAGTTATGAGACGTTCACCGATTCGGACGCCGCGTTTGCGCAAGCCCAGCTAGGGCGCCCGATGCGCGGGGTTGCGGGAGTGGCCTACCGGTGCCCAGCGGGGCATCCAGGCGTCCTGGCCACCTATCCGCGGTTGCCGGGCGGCCCACCATTTCCGACGACCTATTACCTGATTTGCCCGAACGCTGTGCTGGCTGTTTCCCGCTTGGAGGCGTCGGGGATTATGGCCGAGATGACCGCCAAGTTGAGCACCGATCCCGGGCTGGCCGAGGCCTATCGGGTAGCGCACGAGGCCTATCTTTCCGATAGGGAAGCGTTGGCTCGGGAGATCGGCGATGAAGTGCCGGAGATCGCCGGGTTCAGCGCCGGAGGTATGCCCACTCGTGTGAAATGCTTACACGCGTTGGTGGGTCATGCATTGGCGGCCGGTCCCGGGGTGAATCCGATCGGTGATGAAGCGTTGGCGTTGATGGGTGACTTCTGTCCGGAGGCCACCCCGGCAGGCGAGGAGACATCAAGTGACGACTGAGACCGTGGCCGCACTGGATTGCGGCACGAATACCCTGCGGCTGCTGATCGCGACGACAGATCCGGCCGGTCACCTTATCGAAGTCACCCGGCAACTGCGGTTCGCCCGGTTGGGTCAGGACGTAGACGCCACCGGGCGTTTCGCCGCTGAGGCGATGGAGCGCGGCTGGGCGGTGATCGAGGAGTACCTGCCCCTGATGAGGCAGGCAGGGTGCACGAAGGGACGATTCGTGGCCACTTCGGCGGCGCGGGATGCGTCTAATCGTGAGGTCTTCTTCGAAGGTGTGCAATCACGTTTGGGGTTCGCTGCGGAGTTGGTCAGCGGGGACGAAGAGGCTCAGCTGTCATTCGTCGGTGCATTGCAGGGTGGCCGACTGAGCGGTGAGCCGGTACTGGTGATGGATTCTGGTGGCGGATCGACCGAGCTGGTCAGGGGTACCGCGTCCGGGGGGATCGCGGGAGATACCAGCTTGGATATCGGCTCGAGGCGGGTGCGGGAGCGCTATCTGCATTCAGATCCGCCGACCGCCGATCAGGTAGCGCAGGCGCGGGCCGAGGTCAATCGAATGCTGGACGACTGCCCCATCGCGCTCGGCGATGTCGCGACCTTCATCGGGGTGGCGGGAACCGTGACCACGATGATGGCAGTGCACCTGGGCTTGCGTCAGTATGAGCGGGAGCGGGTGCACGGTGCGTCCATGACGACTGCTGAAGTGGTCGAACTTTCACAGCGGTTACTGGATATGACAGCGGACGAGGTGTTGGCGCTGGGGCCGGTGGCCCCAGAACGTGCAAAAGTGCTGGGTGCTGGCGCCCTCGTGGTCGCCGAGATCTCGAAGCGGGTTCCGGTGAAACTTCAGGCCAGCGAGTCCGATATCCTCGATGGCATCGTTCTATCGATCTTGCGCGACGGCCGAGGCCATCCGTTCGTCCGGTGAGCGAGCCCTCGTAGCCCAACGGTAGAGGCAGGCGGCTTAAACCCGCTCCAGTATGGGTTCGAATCCCATCGAGGGCACTCACGGTGCTGCTCTTGAGCGACGCAGCCAATAAAGCAATCAAGGCCGGACCAAACCGGACCGCAGCTGCTGGTCCGGTGTAGGCGTCCGGAGTCCGGGCTGATTCAGCGGCCGAAGAGTCGGCTGAAGAAGCCACCCCGGTTCTGCTTGGCCGCCGCGACCTCGTCGGCGGAGTGTTTCCCGCCGCACCACTGGCCGGCAGGCACGGATGCTTTGACCTGGTCGATGTGCTGGCCGCACCCCGCCCAAGTGGTCTTGCCGCAGACTTTGCAGGTCACTGCTCGGCACATAATGTGAGGTCCTCTCTATGGATACCCCAAGGGGTATAGCGCTCGTTGATGTAACTATACGTCCGGGGGTATTTACGATGTCAAACGAGTACGGGGATCTGCGATGCTCAGCACTCGCGCGCTTCGAAGGCGGCAAGTGCAGCACTGCACAGCTGAGACGAGTCGACGACGTGGACCCCGAACGACTCCAGAGTTTGCAGGTTCTTCCGTAGCATTTCCGCGTAGCCCGCGGGGATATCGGGGTACCACTGTTTCTTGGGGCCATCCGGGCAGATCGGCGATCGTGAGGCCACCACCGGCCGGGGGGTCTGCAAGAAGTTCATCGCGAGGTTGCTAATCATATCGTCCGCGATACCGTGGGCGATCTTGGCCGCGGTATTACTTGTCAGAGTGGGCAGAATCAGCATGTCGTGGTCGGCGATCGGGTCATCCCCGAGGTGCCGCATTCCGACGGAGGTGAGCACTTTCGCGTCGAGGATGTGTTTTGCGCTGGGGGATTTGACGTACTCGAGCTGCACCTCAGCTGCCATCAACTCGCGAAGGCTCTCAATGGCCTCATCGAAACCCAGGAGTGCGCCGGTGAAGACCACCAAGGCTCGGCGAGGCGGACGCGTCGTGACGTCGTTGATGACCCGCCGGATGAGGGCCCTCAATTCGTCTTCGCTCATGGATTACTCCGTTGTCGGTGACAGCCGGCGCCAGGACGATGAGCCGGCCATCGGGTCAGATCGCCTCTAGATCGCAGTTTAGCCTGTATCCGCCGACGCGGCCCATTGGTGGATCCAGGCTCAGCCAGGAACCATGAGCTCGTGTCCGACCAGCGATGACACGAATCAGTACATACCGCCTGAAGGCTGACATCGTCTGCCGTCAAGCTCGCTACGTTGCGCGGTCTGCCTTCGCTCTGATCAGGTCGAGGACGACCAGCGAGCCGACGATCGCCAGCCGCACCAGACGGGGAGCCTGGGGGTCGATCACGACGACATACCGGGAATGCCCGAGCAGGCCGGCGGCGAGACCCGCCCATTGCCTGGAGACCCGGGCTGCAACGACGGTCGGCGTCCGGATCAGGAAATCGAAGCCCAATACATCGCCCTCCAGTCGCAATGGTGGCCCGTTGAGCACCTGGATATCGATGGAGGTCTTGAAGAAGGTGAGTTGCTTGGTGATCGACGCGAGCGGCTCATTGCTCGGCAATGTCAGCTTGAAGGTATCGAGGCCGAAATCCGGCGGATCGCTGACATGCACGAGCGGGGTACCGTCCAACTCGGTGACATCGAGCTCGCGACTGCCCATGAAGAGGCGACTCGGTACCGAACCCTTCGTCGTGATCAAGCCGATCGGCCCGCCCTCGGTATCCAAAATGGTGAAGTCGTTGGCCATGAAGTTGGTGATTTGCTGCATGATCCAGGCATCGTGATCAAGCAGCGAACGGTTGTGATGGTCGACTGGCATGCCACCATTGTGGCCCGTCTGACGAGCCGCACGTAGACCAGCGTTCCAAGTCTCCACCGAAGACAGTACACGGCCTCTCTTGCACCGTTTCAGTCTGACGACTGGAACGAGAGCTGCCACATGAGGCTTAGATTCTCCGCGCTGAGTTCTGTGCTCTGGCGCGGCTGGTGAGGGGTCATCTCATCCTCGGTGCGGTTCGATAACGTCACGAACAGCGGCATGATGACGTCGTCCACCAAAGAATCCAGAAACTCTGGTGTCAGGGGGCGCTGGATCGCCTCGGCGCGAAGCATCGATATCGGCGTGTACATCGCCAGCGGCGGGATAATCGCAGAGCCCATCTCGCCGCGTTCGCGCGCTAGCTTCAAGAAGTGGCGCAGGGACTCGACGAAGGGCTTGAACCTGACACCGGTGATCTCCTCGACCAGAGCACTGTCGGCCTCACCGACGATCTTTCGGGTGATCTCTGGGTCGAACAGCAGGTGGGCGACCGCGATCCCTTCCAAGAGTTTGCGCAGATCGTCACGCATCGAGCCGCTGGTTGCGAGCGCCGACTCTGGAGAGGGAATCTGGGTGAGCAGCGCGTCAGCGATCATGTGGGTGCGTGAGCGATATCTGCGGTAAAGAACCGAGCGGCTGGTGCGTGCTCGTTTCGCTACATTGCCGAAGGTGGTGTCGTTGTAGCCATCTTCTTTGAGCGCGGTAATGGTGGCTTTTCGAATAGCATTCGTCAATGCGTCTCCGCGCCGTCGTGTTGCCTTCAGGTGTGTCTTCTCGGAGGCCTGGTCATCCTCGATGCTACTCATCGTATTTCTCGCGATTCGCTGTCCTGGGTGCTTGGGAGCGTAGCGGGGGTGAGAGGCAAATAGAGCCGTTCCCATTGCTTGCTGCGCATCTCTCCTAGGATACCGCTTCTCGGAGTTAGAGACATACCCGACCCTTAATCCGACAGCTGATACGTCCAAGCCTTGTTCGAGGCGAGATTCGCGAAGGCAGCGGATCTGCTGATCGGCTCACTTCGATGAGAGCGGATCCAGACTGGGCTCCCCGCCGCTGTCTTGGGTCTGGGCTGCGCCAGGTTGGGCAGCCCGCGCGCATGCTGTTTCCGGTGGCCTGTTCGAGGTGGCCCGGCAAAGCGGCATGGCTATCTCGTCGACGACTTGCTCCAAGAACCCTGTGCTCACCTCTCGCAGGATCCCCTCGCTGCGGACCATGATGAGTGGCGCATTCAAAGCCGCCGAAGGGATCTCGGCAGGACCTAGCTCGCCGCGGGCCCGAGCTGAACTCATGACATGCGGTAGAGCGGTCCTTATGGATGCGTAACTGGCTGAGACGAGATCTGCGTCGAGGTCTTCGGTCGTCACCCCGATAATCCTGCGGGAGATCTCCGGGCCGAAGTGCCGCTGAGGGATGGCGGCATTCTCCGCGATCCGATATAGATCCTCGCGCAACGACCCGCTCGTCACTATCGGTGGCGGAGTCGGTGCGATCGAGAGAAGAGCATCCACCACGAGATGAACGCGCGATGGATACCTGCGGTGGAGCACTGAGCGACTGGTCTGTGCACGTTGGGCCACACCCCCGAACGTGACTCCGGCGTAGCCGTTGTCCTGCAACTCGGCGAGCGTGGCCTCATGGATGGCGCGAGTGAGTGTCTCACCGCGGCGGCGCGTCGTTTTGGTCGCGACACCGACGCTGGTCGGCTGGTCTTCAAACGTACTCATCGTGTATTACTTCTGCCTGTATCTTGCTTCGCTTCGTGCTGAAGACTCTCTCTCGAGAATAATCCTTCTTAAGGTTTTGGCGTCTTCTATGCATCCTGCCTTGTCTGGGTCGAAGCTGCACCGAACCTCTTCGATATTCGCACTTAGAACAGCTCTGCGGCCGCTCAGCTATTCGGTTACCTGTGGCCTACCAGATGGGACGCGCGCGTTCTCCTTCACGGCAAGCCCTCGTTCTCGTTTGAGTGAGCGACGTAAAGCGGAATCAGTACGTCATCCACGAGCTCATCCAAGAATTCGCTGCTCAGTTCGCTTGTGCGTGACTGATTGCGTATCGCGCTCAACGGTAAGTGCAGAGCGAGTTCCGGGATCTCGGCGGAGCCCAACTCGCCACGTTGGCGGGCCAGCTCGAGGATCTGAAGTAGCGGAGCGACGGAGACCTTCGGTCTCAGGCCTGAAATCTCATCGATCAATCGGTCGTCGGCTTCTGCGGTGAGTTTGCGGACCATGTCGGTACCGATCGCCTGGTGGATCACGGCGAATTGTTCGACGAACTGGCGCAGATCTTCGCGTAACGAGCCGGTGTCGATTCGTCTTCTTGGCGAGGGCATCCGGGGAATCATCGCTTCCGCGACCATGTGGGCTCGTGAGCGGTATCTGCGATGGAGCACCGAACGGCTGGTTCCCGCGCGTTTGGCGACTCCGTCAAAGGTGACCTCGTCGTAGCCTTTCTCCTGTAGTTCGGCATAGGTTGCCTTAGCGATTGCTCTGTCGAGTTGCTCGCCTCGTCGACGCGTGGCCTTGGCAGTTGGGTTTGTGTCAGCAGACGCGACGGATGAGACTGCCTCAGCTTGCGCCCTGTCATTCCGGGTACCCATGGTCTCTTCCTGCGAGTCGGTTGTTCGGTCGATCCTGAGGCAAGGATGTCACACGCGGCGAATTGGTGCGGCGAGGGCTGCGACCGAGTACCACTGCGGTCAGAGCTCTCGTCCCCAAGAGGCTCGGTCGTCATGAGTGAACAGGCCCGCCACCACTCGTCCGGGGTGTTGGCCGATTGGCTCGGGAAACACCCGGTGACGACTATTCACACAATTTGCTCAGTTCACCGGTCGATGACCTCGATCCAGTAGGCGCCAAGGCCGGCGGGGAAGGTGTCCACGAGGGTCAACGCGGAGTCGCCATCGGGACGGTACTGTGCGACGATCCGGTCGATCTCGGACGCGACCAACAGATCGCCATTCGGCAGAACCGCGAAACCACGAGGTTGAGCCACGACCTCCGAATGAGCTGTCACTCCGCCGAGTACTCCGCCGCTGGCGATATCGAGTGCGGTGATCGTCGCCCGGTTCCGCTCGGAGCAGTAGAGCCGGGTCTCGGATTCGTCCAGGTGCAGGTCTGCAGCCCAGATCAGCTGCTCGGCTCTGGGATCGGCACCGAATCGGCTGTGTTTCAGTCCACGGTCGGTGGGGATACAGATCTGCGTCGCGACGAGCTCCAGTCGTCCGGACTCGGGATCGCGTCGATAGTGCAGCACCTCGCCGGAGTATTCGGTGATCACATAGACCGAGGTCTCGTCGGATGACAAGATCAGGTGCCGAGGCCCGCTTCCCTGCGGTGCCGCCACCGTCGGCGGATCGAGCGGATGCAGGCCGGTCTCGGCATCAACTGAGTATTGGGCTACCAGATCATCGTGCAATGACACGTAATAGGCGTTCAAGCCGTCGGAAGTGGCTTGGACGCTATGAATATTCGGGTAGCTGATGATATCTCCGACTGCCGACAAGGAGCCGTCGTCGGCGACTGCCAGGACGCCGCCGACACCTTGATGGTAAGACCCCCAGAACAGTCGCGAACCGTCGCTGCTCAGCTTCAGGTAAACAACCGCACCTTCGACCTCGGTATGTCCGATCGGCGAAAGCGTGCCCGAGTCACGGTCGAGCTTCAAGATGACGACCCCGAAGGGTTTGGTCGTGCCGGCGAAGACACGATCGCGCCGGGCATCGACCGCCAACGGGAGTCCAGGAGCGCCGACTTCGCTGACCGCGAGCTGCGTGAGCTGATCACCACTGAGATCGAACGTGATGATCGTGCCGTCCTTCGAATTGCCCACCAGCACCAGAGAAGAAGTCATGAAGCGAGTCTAGGGTCTAAAGAGCGCTCGGATGGGTCTTCGTATCTCGTGGGCAAGCCTTGACCACTGCCGGGTGGATCGAGGCTGCCGGGCGGAGGCTATTTCTGGTCGGCTGAGGTGTCGATCGGCAGCTTGCCCGCCTTCACCGCCCGCACCATCGCAGCGTGGTCGGCTTCGGTCTGATCAGCGTAGGCCTTCGCGAAGGCCGCGAACGCCTCGGCTGCCGCGTCCGAAGCACCGAGATAGCCAGCGATACGAGATGCTCCGGATGTGCGTGCGTGGCTCTTCGCCAGTAGTAGGCCGAGAACCCGGGCATAGTCGGCAACCGCTTCGGCGCCGAGCCCGTCGATCACCACGGCACCTTTCATGTTTCGGAACTGGCGCACGTAGACCTGTACTGCCGGTGAACCGGGCATCTCGGTGAACGGTCCCAGATAGGTCGCGGTACTGTGCTCGGTATTCGCGGGAAGGGTGGCCCATCCCAGGAGCGGATCGCTGGCTGTTTGCAGGGCCTGCTGATACTCGACGACGCGCTGGCCCTGATGAGCGTGCCAGGCTTTCGAGCCATGTGTATATGGGGCGAGCACCGAGCGCTGTGCCTGTTTGAGCTGTAAAAAGACCACATCGTCGGGTGCCGAGCCCTCTAATAACGCGATGAAAGCTCGCAGCCCGACCGACCCCACACCGACCACCTTGTGCGCGCAGTCAACGAGCCGATAGCCACCGATTACCCGCCGCCATTGGAGCGGCAGAGTGCCGAGGTAATCATCGAGAGCCTGGGTGATCTGCTCGAAGCGGGCGTCTGAGACCTTGGTGAGCAATGTTCCGTCCGGTTTGATCTCCAGGGCGCCACCCTGGGTTGTCGTAAGCTTCGGCAGCGCGCGGTCGCTAGTGCGCTGTTTCGCTTTGGCTGCCGCCCGGATGACCTGCTGTCGTAATGATGGTTCGCTGACTGTTTCGTTCAATCGGTCGAGGTCGACGGTCAGGAAACTGCGTGCCAGCAGTGGCACTTGGGCAATGTGAGTGAGTTCGTCGCGGTAGGCGCTGACGCAGGCTTTCACCGCATCGCTGCACTGCTCCTCACTCATCTGGTTTTGTCTTCCGGCCACGTGGACGCTGGCCACGAGCCGCCGCATATCCCACTCCCACAAACCCGGATGTGCTTCGTCGAAGTCGTTCAGGTCGAGTACGAGTTCGCCTTCGGGGGAGCGGTAGAAACCGAAATTGCCCAGATGGGCGTCCCCGCAGATGATCGCGCTGATGCCGGTCGCCGGTAGCGAGGCGCAATCAGCGGCACAAACATTCGCGGCTCCGCGCAGGAAGCCGTAGGGGGAGGCTGTCATCCGCGCCACGCGGATCCCGATGAGACGGGGGACACGCCCCACATGAGAGTCCATGATCTGCTCAACAGGATCGGTACGGTCATCGGCAGGACGCCAGTAACCCAACACGGATCGCGGCACTTTGGCCCGCAAGTCTTTGCCGTAGGCGCGTGATTCGGCTCGGCTCGGGATCGGTTTGCGCACCGAACGGAAGGCTTCGGCGTCCATCATCGTCTGCGTCGACATAGCCCGAGTTTAGGGCTCAGAGGCGGTTCAGAGGCACCGTTCATGGCTACTGCTTCGCCGTTTGCCGCATGGTTGCTGTTCGAGACCCGGGGAGATCCCTCATTGGTTAGCGTGCCTACCTCGAATAAGATGACACGGACATCGCGAATGGCGGTGGCGATGACAATCAGGAGGACGCCGGTGCGCAGTAACAATCCCGTCTTAACGGGTCGGAACGCGGTCACGTATTATAACCCGAATCAGCAGGGAGGGTACGCCCAGACCGATTCCGTCGGTTACCAGACCTCTTACGGCTACACCCCGCAGCCGCAGCAAGTCACCGGACGAATGACCATCGATGATGTCATCACGAAGACTGCGATTCTGATGCTGACCCTGGTCGCAGCGGCCGGAGTCTCCTGGATCCTGGTGCCGGCTAACCTGCTCTACCCGGTCGCGATCGTCGGGTCGCTGGTTGCTTTCGTCAGTGTGATGCTCGTCTCGATGCGCCAGAAGGTTTCGGTTCCCTTCGTGTTCGCATACGCGATAATCGAGGGGCTGATGCTCGGTGCGTGGAGCAAGATCTTCAACTATATGTACCCCGGGATCGTTCTACAGGCCGTGATCGGGACGTTCATCTCTGCATTCGTGGTGCTTGCGGCCTACCATTTCTTGGGCCTTCGGGTGCGGGGCCGGATGGCGAAAGTGGTGGTCGTCTCAATCATCGCCTATGCCGTGGTGTCGCTCATCAACTTGATTCTGATCTTCACCGGCGTGAACCTCGGCTGGATGGCGATTGGTGCTAACGCCGGTCCGCTGGCTTGGCTGTCCGCAGCTCTTGGTGTGGTCTTGGCCGCGGCGAGTTTGCTGATGGACTTCGATGTCATCGAGGTCGGCGTCCGTAACGGCGCACCGGAGTCAGAGTCGTGGCGTAGCGCATTCGGGCTGCTGGTCACGATGGTCTGGCTGTACACCACACTGCTGCGGATCTTGAGTTTCTTCCGCAACTAGTGCCGCAAACAACAAGCTGAATTGAAGAAGGTTTGCACCGGCCCGGAGTCACCCCCGGGCCGGTGCTGTGTCTTGGCATCCTCAAGGCCGGGGTCAGCGGCCGGGGCCGGGGCCAGCGGCCTGTGCGGCCGGCTGCCTGTGCGGCCCGACCAGCAGCGGCTACCGATAATCGCAGCAGCTACCGAACATTCGGTAGCTGCTGCGATTTCTGGTAGCTGCTGGGGACGACCGTCGGCATCTCGGGAGCGACGAGAGTCGGCTGTAGCCGGATCCGATCGAGATGCCGGTCGAGTAACGACCGAGCTCCTGAGGTCCACGGCAGCGAACGCCAGCGACGCACCGGGACCCAGCTTGCAGACATCGTCGTCCCACCGACATCGAGCACTCTCGGATTGGTTGGTTCAACGCACACTGCCGTGTAAATGATGCGCAGCGCCTGGAAATCCTCCAGCACACCAGCTGGTGAGCGTCCGATCCAGTGATCGGACTGAACGTCGATCAGCCGTGCGATACGAACCCGCTGCGCGCTCTCTTCCATGATTTCTCGTATGACGCCCTCGCTGGGCGTCTCGCCGTGTTCAAGCCCTCCGCCCGGTAATTGCCAAAGCCCCGGAATAGCTGTGCGGTCGGAACATTGGGTGCCGAGTACTCCGCGTCTCGAGCGGACGATCGCGTAAGCGGCGATCCGTTGATGAGGTACCGGGTTTTCGTTGCTGGCGATGGTCAGGCTCGGGTCAACCCCGCGGGATTTCACCCGTGGCGGCCGAGAGTCTTTGGTGCGCGGTCTGACCATCGTGGTCAGGACGATCCCCTGGTCGTCCATATGGGTACTCAGTGGTTGACTCATGACGAACCCGTGCCGCCAGAGCAGCATCCGGGGATCTTCACCATGGGCCAGGACCGCGTCCACGGAGATCTTGGCGCCCGGCGCCCGCACTCCCACGATCCTCATAAGCCCATCATTCCATGGGCCCACAATCTCACGGGTTTTCGATCTTGGTCCCTGCCAGGTCGGTGACGAGTTTTGCGCCACCGGCATCGACCGTGATCCGCGGCTCATCAGCGGTCGCGGGCTGATTCACTCTTACCGTGACGGTGGTCGCATCCGGCTGCTCGAGTTGCTCGGGCGCCGTTCGGATGAGTTCATTGATTACCGCGGGGTCAATCAAGGAGCGGTCGAATGGTTGGTTGGTGGGAGCCTCACGGCGCTGTGTCTGGAACATCGGCACGGTTGCTGTTCTAATGCGTCGCTCGACCACCCCGGGAACGGTCACCACATCTGCCCAGACCTGGTTGCCAGTGCCCATCGGATTAGCACTGTCGATGGTGACGCCGGCCTCCTGGATAAGCATCCTTGTGCCGTAGACGCTCTCCAACCCGGCCGCCAGATTCTCCTCAAGGGAGAAGTCGAGCCGAGGGATCAGATCGCCGTTGCGATCGAAGAAGACTGTGGACGATTCGGGGCTCGTGGTCACAGTCATCAGCACCTGTTTGTGATCGTACTCGTTGATCTGCAGCTCTTGCCTTTCAACCGATCCGGAGAGCAGTGCCGCGACGCTGAAGAGTTCTGCGATGTTGGACAAATTGAAGGTGTTGGGATTAAAACTGGTTGCGGCTACAAGATCAGTGCCATCGTCGCTGGGGGTGATGATTCCGGCGATCCAGACCATGGAACGCGGTCGATCGCCATCGTCGATATAGGTGAGCCGTGCTTGGGTTCTGGAGATCACGACTCGAACCACCGGCTTGCCGTCGGCCGCCGCTACGAGCTCGGCGACGACCTGTTGAGCCAGCCCTGGGGAGAGTAGATCGTGGTCAGCCGGTATCGCCGAAGGGCTCGGTAATGCTGACGCTGATGCCGGCACGGACGGAGTTCGAGCGGGGGCCGATACTGAACATGCGGACAGCGCCACGGCCACGGCCAGCACTGAGGCTGCGATGAGGGTGAGTCTGCGGGCCATCACAATCGTAGGCTACCGTGGACTGCTCTAACAGGTAGCCACGATCAGTGCGGGCACCGGGTTGCGTGCAGCTTGCCCAGAGCTATTAGGCTCGTTGTACAACCCCCGCGAATAGTTGAGGATCGGCAGCGAGCATTCACCAGATACCGGCCCATGAAGGCTGTCAGAGCACTAAGGTGGCTGCCAACCCGAACCAAGGCGTTCGGGGGGTCACAACTCAACGAAGAAGTGAGATGCCCATGGAACAGACAAGTGAGGTCACTGCCGAGACTGAGGGTAAGACCGTGGTCGTGAGTCGCACACTGAAACAACCTATTAAGGTCGTCTGGGATGTGCTCATGACCGATGAAGGAGCCGAAGCATTGCTCGGGCCCGGCGCCAAGCTGGGTGCCAAGGGACAATCCTGGCGGGCTCAGAACGGACGCGAAGGCGTCATCCGAAGTTTCCACCCGATGGAGCAGATCCGGTTTTCCTATCGCTCCAAAGCAGCCGTGACACCGTCCATGGTGGCGGTGAATCTCAAACCGTCCGGCGATGATGCCACCGAGATTGAGATTCGGCATTCGAAGCTTGGCCCTGATATCGAGCGCGAGTGGGCGCTGGATCGTTGGTCGGGCGCTCTAGAGCGAATTGAAAGTGCGTGTCTCTAGTCGGGCGCCTGGCTTAGCAGCTTGACACTACCCGGGTACCGAGACTGGCGACCAGGGTAGTGTCAACTACCATGATGCAGTTCTCGAAAAACTTGCTGCTCGTCCTCGGCGGCATCCTAGGTGTCGCTTTTGTGGCCTTGATGTTCTACGACGTGATCCAGATCAACCAGTTACATGCTGTAGCCATCGCGAATCGCAGTGCCGGGTTCGAGAATCCACGCAACTGGGTGATGCTCGGCGCGCTTCTTGGGCTAGTCAGCGGACTCTTGCTCGGTATGGGGATTGCGATGCCCAGTAAATCGTTCAAAGCGCGCTATGCGGAGACTCGCAAGCTGGAAGAAGGTCTCGGCTCCGACGCGGCCCACCCGGCCCCCGGCACACAAGACTCGCATGTGGCGGATGCGCGCGGATCGCAGGCCAATGCGCCTGAACCAAAGAAGACTGGTCCTGAACACTCAGACCGACCGCAGTAGCTTTCAACAGCGGCAAAGTCGCTTCAATCGTCGTCCTCTGAGTCGCCATCCTGCGGGTCGAGGCCGTTGCCCGCATCACCTCTGGGGCGCGAAGGTCCACGGTCGTGGCCATCGTCACGATTCGAAGAGTCCGAATCGGCGGCCTGACTGGGCGATGGAGCTTGCTTCTGTGGGACGCCGGTGATGATCGGCTCGGGGGTCCAGCGCGGCCCGGTTGGTGTGGGTGATGAGTAGCTGGTGCTGGGAGCATTCACCTGACGCTGGGCAGTGGCTGCGATCGCAGGACTGTTCTCCGCAGATCGTCCGAAGGCGATCGTGACAGCAATCAAGGCGACCACGAGCGCGATGGCGCCCACGATCAGGACGCCCACAAACCCTCCACCCGACTCTGCGGAGGAGCGACCCTGTCCGAGGAAGCTCAACAACGGCAACTTGTCGCTGTTTTCGCGGGAGGATGGTGATTGGTCCGGCGTAGATTCTTCGGATTTTCGCTGAGCCATCCTACCTCCTTCACGTTTCCGGATCTTACGCCGAAGCTCAACCCTATAGTCTGACCACCGATCCGGCCAGCCTGCGCGATGTGCGCCGGCCGAGTAGTGCCCGGCACCGGATACATCTCATTGATCAGGCATCAGGCATCTGGCATCTTGGCAACAAAGTGGCGGGGCCTCTGCGGTCGTCCTATGGTTAAACGTGGATCTGCTGGCTGAGGACAACGCAGCCAGCGCGTACATCAGGGGACGCGCAGCAGCGGGAAATCGGCGGATCCAGGTTAAAAGGCCCTGCAGACAGACATCGTCCGCCTATCCGGCAGTCTTGGAGTTGACGCCGTTGTACGTGGGCCTTCTGCGATTTCATGGGCAAAATGATGAAAGGCGTAATAGATGGAAAACCGTCACACGGTCAGCAAGGCCGAGACTGCCAGCATGAACACTGAGGAAATGAGAGCCAACTTCCTCGTTCCGGATTTGTTCGTCGATGGCGAGATCACCCTGGTGCACAGTCACTTCGACCGCGTGGTCATGGGTGGTGCTGTGCCGCTGGACGAGCCGCTGTGGCTGCTGGCTCCCGACGAGCTGCGAGCAGACTTTTTCTTGGAGCGCCGTGAGATGGGCGTCTTCGTCACCCAGGGCACCGGTGTGATCACCACCGACGGTGACGAGCATGAGCTGCCCAAGGGCGGCTGTCTCTATATCGGACGAGGAGTCCGCGATATCAGCTTCAGATCCGTTGGCGATCAGCCTGCGCGCTTCTACTTCTTCAGTGCTCCCGCGCACGCAAGTTACCCGACTGTCTCGGTCTTGCCCGGTGAGGGTGACGTCCGCGAACTCGGCGATCAGGAGCATGCGAACCGTCGCACGCTGAACCGCTATATTCACGACGACGGTATTCAGTCCTGTCAGATCGTGATGGGCTTGACTCAGCTGCATCCGGGCAGCATGTGGAACACGATGCCGGCGCACACCCATGATCGTCGTACCGAGTGCTACCTTTACCTCGATCTGCCCGAAGACGCGCGCGTCGTGCACCTATTTGGTGACCCGACCGAGACCCGGCACATGATCGTTGCCGACCACGAGGCGATCATCTCGCCGAGCTGGTCGATCCACTCTGGTGTTGGTACTCAGGCCTACAGCTTCATCTGGGCGATGGCAGGGGAGAACAAGTCATTCGATGACATGGATCATCAGCCGATCGATACCCTGCTGTGAGCTGCCGCGTCTTCGTCGGGTGAGTAAGCCGGACTGGACAAGGCAAAACCCAGCCCGCGGTGACGCCGCGAATTGACTGTGAGAATGCGCCCGATATCACGGGCGCATTCTTATTTTCCCAATGGCTGATCCGACTGATTCACGTGCCTGAGGCTGGAATGCGGACAGGGTATTGCCTACTTAGCAGTTCAGCGGTATTTTGATCTTGATTTCGGGCCTGTTACTTCCTGAGGCAAGAACCCGAGTCACAGTATCGTCGTGAGTTCGCTCACGGTGCTGGGACTGCGTGGAGGCCTGAGAACTCGCTTTCCGTTTTCCCAGCCGATGCTGACCCTTATTAGCAACGGAGTATCAACGGAGGGTTCAATGGCTGAGCCAGTACGCAACTACCCCAAACTCGCGCTCCAGATCCTCGATGAGGTCGGTGGTGAGTCCAATATCGTCAACGCCACTCGCTGCGCCACACGGCTGCGGCTTGTTCTGCGGCAGACCCCGCCCGATGCCAAGCAGAAGGTGGCCGCTCTTCCAGGAGTGATCACGGTCGTCGAAAGCGGTGGCCAGTTCCAGGTGGTCATTGGTGCCCATGTGGGAGAAGTCCACGAGGCGTTGATGGCCAAAACGAATCTCTCGGACGATGCCGGCAATGTGGAGGCGCCGAAGCAGTCGGTCGCGAATCGGCTGATCGCCACCATGTCGGCCGTCTTCGCTCCCTTCGTGTACATCTTGGCTGCGGCAGGCCTGATCCAAGGTCTGCTCATCGTGATCCGGATGCTGTGGCCGGCCTTCACCGATTCGGGCACCGATCAGGTCTTCTCTTTCATCTCGTGGACGCCGTTCACCTTCCTGCCGGTCTTCATCGCGATCACTGCGGCCAAGCATTTCAAGGTCAACGCCTATGTGGCCGTTTTCTGCGCTGCCGCCATCATGAACCCCACGTGGAATAGCATGGCGGCGCAGATCACTGAGGGAGAGACCATCAGGCTCTTCGGTATCTCGCTTTCGCCGACCACCTACACATCGACAGTCATTCCGCCGTTGCTGCTGGTATGGCTGCTCTCGTATCTGGAGCGTTTCCTCAAGAAGTTCCTCAAAGGCTCTGCCGAGAACCTCTTGGTGCCGCTGATCAGTGCGGTTGTGATGGTGCCGTTGACACTGCTGATCGTCGGCCCGCTGTCCGCGGCAGGTGCAAACGGTATCGCCAACGGCTACAACTGGCTGGTCGAGGTCGCCCCAGCGGTCGCGGCTGCGATCATCGGAGGCTTCTGGCAGGTCGCGGTCATCTTCGGTGTCCATTGGGGTATCACGCCGGTCGTCCTCGCCAACTTCGATCAGTACGGCTATGACTCCTTCCAGGCATTCCAGACCGCAGCCGTGATCGCGCAGGTGGGTGCCGCGTTCGGCGTCTTCTTGAAGACGAAGAACAAGCAGCTTCGCGGTGTGTCCGGTTCGGCAGCTGTCACTGGCATTTTCGGCATCACCGAGCCCATCATTTACGGCGTCACGCTTCGCCTGAAGCGCCCGTTCATCCTCGCCTGCATCTCGGGCGCGGTCGGTGCTGTGGTCATCTCGTTCTTCGGTTCCCGCTACTACGCTTTCGCGGGGCTGCCCGGCATGCTGACCATCGTGAACGCCCAGAGCCCGGACAACCCGAGTTCGCTGCTCGGTCAGGCTATCGGCTCGGCCGTGGCCTTCTTCGGCGCTTTGGCGTTGGTCTACTTCATCGGCTTCAACGATCCGGTGGAGGAGGTCTCCGAAGAGGAACGGCAGGCCGAGATCGTCGAAGAGCTGTCGGAGTCTGCGGTGGCCGCCTACGACGCGGTTATCGATGCAGCCGAATCCGCGACCATGATGTCCAGCCCGCTCAGCGGCCGGGTGATTCCACTGACCTCGGTTGACGATCCGGTCTTCGCTTCGGGTGCGATGGGCTCAGGCGTGGCCGTCGATCCGTCGGTGGGTAAGGTGTACGCGCCATTCGATGGCACAGTCGCGACGGTGCTGCCGTCCAAACATGCGGTCGGTCTGATATCGAAGGACGGGGTCGAGCTGTTGATCCACGTCGGTATCGATACCGTCCAGCTCAAGGGCGCGCACTTCAGCTGCCATGTGGATGCAAAGCAGCAGGTCTCGAAGGGCGATCTCTTACTCGAGTTCGATATCAACGCCATCAAGAAGGCCGGATACTCGGTTGTCACGCCGGTCATCGTCACGAACTCGAAGAAATTCAGTGACGTGCTGACCGTGCCGAGAACAGAAGTCAAGCACGGCGAGGATCTGCTCACTGCGGTGACGTTGGCGTCCGCCGGCCACGAAACAGCGTCGAACTGACCAGGAGGAAAACCAAATGACAAGCCCATTCGCAAAGGACTTCTTGTGGGGTGGCGCGGTCGCCGCCCACCAGCTCGAGGGCGGCTGGGACCAGGACGGTAAAGGCCCCAGCGTCGTGGACGTGCTCACTGCGGGTGCCCATGGCGTGCCGCGACGGGTAACCGAGACTGTCGAACAGGGGGAGTTCTATCCCAATCACGAAGCGATCGATTTCTATCACCGCTATCGCGAGGACATCGCGCTCTTCGCCGAGATGGGGTTGAAGTGCTTCCGCACGTCCATCCAGTGGACGCGTGTTTTTCCGAAGGGTGATGAGGATCAGCCGAATGAAGCAGGATTGCAGTTCTACGACGACCTGTTCGACGAGCTTCTGAAGTACGGTATTGAACCGGTGATCACGCTCTCGCATTTCGAGGTGCCACTGCATATCGCCCGCGAATACGGCGGTTTCCGCGATCGCCGGGTCGTGGATCTCTTCGCGAGGTTCGCCAAGGTTTGCTTCGAGCGCTACCACTCGAAGGTCAAATACTGGATGACGTTCAACGAGATCAACAACCAGATGGATACCCGCAACGCACTCTTCTTGTGGACGAATTCGGGTGTGGTGCTTGCACCTGAGGACGATCCTCGTGAGGTCGTGTTGCAGGTGGCCCATCATGAATTGTTGGCCAGCGCCAAGGCAGTTGCGATCGCGCACGAGATCGACCCCGATCTCAAGGTCGGTTGCATGGTCTCGCATGTGCCGATCTATCCATATTCATGTAACCCGGACGATGTCATGGCAGCTCAGGTGGCCAATCGGGACCGTTTCTTATTCCCCGATGTGCACGTGCGCGGGAAGTATCCGCCCTATGCGCGCCGGGAGATCGAGGTGAACGACTACGACATCGGTTGGCAGGAGGGGGACGCGGAGATTCTGGCGGCAGGTACCGTCGACTACATCGGTTTCAGCTACTACATGTCGACGGTGGTGAAGGCAGACGCATACTCCGAAACTGCACGGGTGGACGGTGGGCTACCGAATTCGGTCGACAACCCGTATATCGGTGCGAGTGACTGGGGGTGGCCGATCGATCCGGTGGGATTGCGGTACACCATGGCTACCTTGACCGAGCGTTACGATCTGCCACTGTTCATCGTCGAGAACGGATTCGGGGCCGTCGATGAGGTGAACCCGGATGGCAGCATCGACGATGACGCCCGCATCGACTATCTGCGTCAGCACATCGAACAGATGGCGAAGGCGGTCGCAGAGGACGGCGTCGATCTGATGGGCTACACCCCGTGGGGCATCATCGACCTGGTTTCGTTCACCACCGGTGAGATGAAGAAGCGCTACGGAATGATCTACGTCGATCGCGACAACGAGGGCAAGGGCTCGATGAACAGATCGAAGAAGAAGTCCTTCGACTGGTTCGCGGACGTGATCCGGACGAACGGAGAGAAGCTCTAAGCCTGCATCCGCCGATGGGATGCGCAGCAGCGGGAAATCGGCGGATACAGGCCGAGCAACGATCGGGATCGTCGGAGTAGATAGCGGGGAAGGAGGGGTGAAGATGCAGGTGGGCGACGGCACGCTGCTCCGCATTCTGAACAACAATGCGATCATGGTGGACACGGGCTCCGGTCGACTGATTCTGCTCGGACGCGGTATCGGTTTCAGTAGGAAGCTCGGAGATCCGATCGGGCTGGATATCGCCGATGAGATCTTCTATCCCTCCGGATCCGCAGGGCTTCGGCAGCTGGCCGATTTTGTGAGTGAGATCCCGATCGAGTCGTTCGAGGTTGCCAGGCAAGCGGTCGCGTTGGCCGAATCGATGGCAGGGATACGCCCTAGCCAGGCGCTCCTGCTGTCGATCGCCGATCATTTGCATTTTGCTGTGCGACGTACCCAGGAAGGGATCACGGTTGATTATCCGCTGAAGTGGGAGATCAGCCAGCTTTACCCAAAGGAACTAACACTTGGCCATGCAGTGGTCGAGACTGCGCGCAGCCGACTCGGTGTGGATCTGGCCGACGACGAGTCGGCTGCGTTCGCCATGCATTTCGTGAACGCCCAATTCGCGCGCGCCGATGTCTCCGATACCGTCGCGATGACCGAATCGCTGAGTCAGATCATCGGTGTGGTCTCGGCTGGTTTGGGAGCAGACACGACTGCCGATTCGATGAGCGTCGCACGATTCGTCACGCATATCCGCTATCTGTACGCGCGTATCGCCAGCGGCAAGCAGATCGAGAATGCCCCACCTGTGCTGATGTCTGTGACACATGAGGCGCATCCGGAGCTGTTGGGCGTCGCCCAGAAGGTGCGTTTCTTGATCGAAGCCGATGGCGGAACGCTCACCGATGCGGAGATGACCTATCTAGAGATTCACCTCGCCCGGCTCGTCGCGGCAGCCGGGCGCTGAGGCGTTGCCGCTACCCGGCTGAACCCGGATTCATAATGCCTTTTCGAGGCCTTCCGGGACGAGAGCTGTTCGGGTTGGTGGCTGCGCACAGCACACAACGGAAATGCCGGGCAGTTGATCTGTGCCCGGCATTTCCGTTGTGTGCTGTGCGATCTATTTACAAGCTGGCGCCGTTGCTCGCGATGATCTCCTGGTAGTCGTAGAACGACTTCTTACGGTAACGCTCGAGCGTCCCGGTGCCGTCATCATTGCGGTCGACATAGATGAAGCCGTACCGCTTCGACAGCTCCGCAGTCGAGGCACTGACGAGGTCGATCGGGCCCCACCAGGTGTAGCCGAGTAGGTTGACGCCGTCCTCGATCGCCTCCCGCACCTGCACAAGATGGTCGCGCAAGTAGGCGGTGCGATAGCTGTCGTCCACGGTCTTGACTCCGTCGATTTCGATCAGCTGGTCGGCGGCCCCAAGCCCGTTCTCCACGATGAACAGTGGCAGCTGCCACCGCTCCCAGTAATCGTTGAGCACGATGCGAAGGCCCACTGGATCGATGGCCCAACCCCATTCAGAGACCGGAAGGGTCGGATTTTTCACCCCACCGAGAATGTTGCCCTGACCAACCACACGTTTGTTCGGGTCGGCCGTTTCGCAGATGCTCATGTAGTAGCTGAACGAGACGAAATCAACGGTGTTCTTCAGGATCTCCCGATCGGCGTCGGTGATTTCGAGTTCGATTCCGAGCTCGCGCAGCTTGCGCAGGTAATAGCCGGGGTACGAGCCACGCACATGCACGTCCCCAAAGGCGTAATTGTCATGCTCGACCAGCCGCGCTGCCCACACATCATCCGGATCAGGGGTTAACGGGTAGGTGGGCATGGCCAAGATCATGCAGCCGACCTTCACGTCCGGTGCTACTTCGCGAGCGATCTTGGTCGCGGCGGCCGAGGCCACCAGCTCGTTGTGGATCGCCTGGTAGAGCTGCGTTTGGCTCAGCTGCTCCTTGGGCGTCCAGATACCGCCCGACATCAACGGCACGTGTAGCACCGAGTTGATCTCGTTGAAGGTCAGCCAATACTTGACTCGGCTACCGAAACGTTCGAACAGGACGCGAGCGTAGCGCTCATAGAAGCCGATCAAGGCGCGATTCGTCCAGCCGTCGTAAGCCTTGGCCAGGTGCAGTGGGGTTTCGTAATGCGAGATCGTGACCAGTGGCTCGATGCCGTGCTTCTCGCATTCGTCCAGCACGCGGTCGTAGAAAGCGAGGCCCGCCTCGTTGGGCTCGAGCTCGTCGCCGTTCGGGAAGATCCGGCTCCAGCCGATCGAGAAGCGGAAAACCTTGAATCCCATTTCGGCGAATAGCGCAATATCGTCGGCATAGCGGTGATAGAAATCGATACCCTCGAGCTTCAGATTGTCGGGTGTCGGATCCTCGGTGGGCGCGGACATGCCGCCGTTCGGCAGCACGTCTTGGATTGACGGGCCCTTTCCGTCGATATTCCAGGCTCCTTCAAATTGGTTGGCGGCAGTTGCACCGCCCCACAGGAATCCTTCGGGGAACGGGTGGCCGGTCAGGTCGGTCTGGGTCATTTTGGTTCCTTTCTTATTCTGCGGCGAGCCGGGCAATGTGCAAGATCAAGTAGGTGGCCTCGTCGTCAGTGAGCGACGTACCGAGCCGCATCTCCAAGACGGCACGCACCTTTTGTGCTGCCTGGGAGGCTTCTGGGAATGAATCACGGACGCTGTCGTTGAACGCGGACGCTTGCGTCCGGAGTTGCTGTCCACTAGCGGCGCGCGAGAAAAAGTAGCGTAGGTGCGTGATGAAACGGGCGGAGTTGACATCGTCGGTGGGAAAACTGCGGTCGTAGGCCGTTTCGAGAACCTCGAACACCTGAGACAAGATCTCGGTCATCGCGAAGGTCTTCGAGAGGTCATTGGTGGCGAATGCCATCGCATTCACGAAATGCAGTGTGAGCGCGACGCTATCCTCATCGCTGATCTGTAGTCCGCCGGTTTCTCGGACCATCGTGATCGCGCGTTGCGCCATCCGGTATTCGTTGGGAAAGAGGTGAGAAACCTCGCCCCTCAAGGGATGTGGGGTGACGTTACCGGTCTGCGCTCGTTTGACGGCGAAGACCAGGTGATCGGCCAGCGCCACAATCAGAGCTTGCTGGAATGTGGTCTGCCACTCGTCCTCGGCGGCCTTCACGATCATCTTGGCGAGATCGATGTATTCGGGTGGTAGATCGACCAGGAAGTCGCGCAGAGTTATGTATTCCTCACGAGTCGAAGGCCTGAAGACCTGGACGATCTTGTTTTGGTCGACGTGCTGTCCCGCTGATTTCTGAAAGCCGAGGCCGCGCCCGGTGAGGATGACTTGAGAACCAGCGGAATCGGAGGCGAGCACGACGTTGTTGTTGAGCACTTTGAGGATCTCCATGCCATGTTCCCTTGTAGTGAGTCGGAGTGCGTCGAGAAACGATCGCTGGTCTTGTCGTCGCGCCTCCTCTTCCAGGCTAGTGGACGTCCGCCGTGCCCGGCGGGCGTCCACTGACGATGAGGTTCAGGTCAGATCAGCGAGGGGCGCTTGCCATCGGCATCCCGGGCGCCTTCCACTTGATAGGCGGAAGTGGACCCGCCCCACAGAAAGTCGTCCGGGAAAGCCGATAGTTCGCGGTACCTCATCGACTTAGGCCTCTACCCTCAGCGTGACATCGCCAGCGACGACCTCACCGGCAGGCTCGGGCGTGATGGTGCCGAGTGCCTTGGTGTTGGTGATGACCATGATGGTCGTGGGATCGAAGCCGGCGGCCGCGATCTTGTCCAGATCGACATCGGCCAGGGTATCCCCGGCCTCAACATGCTGACCTTTGGTCACCGCAGAGGTGAAACCTTCGCCCTTCATCGAGACAGTATCGATACCGATGTGGACGAGTACTTCGACGCCGCTTTCAGACCGGATGCCGTAGGCGTGTCCGGTCGGGAAGACCGTGACAACCGTGCCCGAGATCGGCGAAACAAAATGCCCGTCCGAAGGCACTACGCCCACGCCGGCACCGAGCACTCCGGATGCGAAGACCTTGTCCGGTACATCAGCCAAAGCGATGAGCTTGCCGGCAACCGGGCTGACGACGGCGCTGGTCACGCCGGTCAGGACAGGAGCGCTGGCCGAGGACACCTCACCAGTGGTGGCCTCTTCAAGCTCAATCTCCTCGTCGGCAGTGTCGTTGTTCTTGGTCACCCCGAACATCAGCGTGAGTATGAACGCAATGGCTATGGCAACCGCGACGCCAATGAGTTGCATAGCGAAGTTTCCGTTGCCCAGATAGGCAGGCAGCGACAGCATGGAAGGAATGACGAAGACACTGGCAGCGGAACCGCCGATTGCAGCGATCATGCCGCCGACTGCACCGCCGGCCAGACCAAAGTAGAACGGCAGACGCATCGGCAGGTTGACACCGTAGATGATCGGTTCTGTGACACCGGCGAGAATACCCGAGACAGCGCCAGGCACCGCGATCTCGCGGCGGCTCATCGATTTCGTGCGGATCGCGACCGCGATCGCGCTTGCAGCCTGTGCCAGGACTGCCGCGGGAATCGGGCCGAGGAGCAGCGAGTAACCCTGGGTGGCGACTTCGTTCAGCATGACCGGCACGAGGCCCCAGTGCAGACCGAAGATCACGAGGACCTGCCACAAGCCGCCCACTACAGCTCCGGCTGCCCAGGGCGCATGAATGAAGAGGAACTGGACGCCCGTGGAAATGCCGGTTGCCGCCAACGCGGTGATCGGACCGACGACCATGAGGGTCAGTGGCACCATGACGAGCACACTGATCAGCGGAACAGTGAAGTTGCGAATCATCGCAGGCAGAGGCTTGCTGATCACCCTTTCGAGGTGACCTTGGATCCATACCGCGAAGATGATTGGGATGACCGATGAGGTGTAGTTCATCATCACGACCGGGATCCCGAAGAACGATACCGGCTCTACACCACTGTTGAGCGCGACGATTGTCGGATAGACCAAGGCGCCAGCGATGGCCATCGAAGTGAACTGGTTGGCCTTGAACCGTTTCGCGGAGGTTATTGCCAAGAACAACGGCAGGAAGTAAAAGAGCCCGTCGGAGGCCGCTCCCAAAATAATGTAAGTGCTGCCCTCGGTGTTTAGCCAGGCGAACTGGGCTGCCATCGACAAGAAGGCTTTCAGCAGCGCGATGCCTGCCAGCGGCCAAAGGATCGGTAGGAAGATGCTGGAGATCAGCTCGATGAACTGGCTGAGCAGGTTCCCCTTGGGAGCATCCTCATCAGCGACTTCGCCGGTGCCCGAGATTCCGGCTGCTTTCATGAAATGCTCGTAGACCACCGGCACGTCATCCCCAATAACTACCTGGTACTGCCCGCCGGCCTCGACGACAGACAGAACGCCGTTGATGCGTTCGATCTTCGCCGTATTTGCCTTGCTGGTGTCTTTGAGCTTCAGCCGCAGCCGGGTAACGCAATGTGCGGCGTTGGCGACGTTCTCTTTGCCGCCGACCCCGTCGAGCACCTGTACGGCTACCTGCTGAAAATCAGGTTTTGCCATGGAGTCCTCCTCGAACTCTCTTAGAACATAAAAAAAGACCTGAGAGCGTCACCGCGCAATAGGAGCGCGGTAGCGTCTCAGGTCTTGCCCCGAAGGTAACAACCCTGGTGAAGATTTATCTTCTTCGAATACGAAGATACGGGGAACTCATTGACATGTCAACTCAGCGACGAAACCGCCGGCTCCCGCAAATGGTCTCGTGGGAGCCGGCCTCGGGTTCAGCCGATGATCGTCCCATCAGGAATCTGCTGGGGTGCCTGCGTGGCCAAGACTGCATCGCCGCGCACGACCACGTCTTTACCAAAGGTGAAATCACCGGTGACCCGTAGTGATGTGGCTTCGCGAAGCGATGGGGGCCCGGCGGGGAAGCGGGCTTCGAAGTCGTCGATCAGTTTGTAGTAGTCGGCATCGAGACGCACCACCGGGCTGATCATGGGGCCGACGAGGCGGGCGTCATCGGTGAACTCGTAGATATCGCTGCGCAGTATCAGCAGGTCGGCGGTGGCCTTGACCGGCAGGAAGCGACTGCGCGGCACACCGACCGCCCGGGCACCGTCGAAGACCTCCACGGCAGCGCCGATGGCACCTTCCAGTTGGATGACCGCGGGTGAGGTGGCGTCGGCCGGATCGACGGTCTTCTTGTTGATGATCAACGGCAACGAGAGGGTGCCCTCATTCGCTTCCAACACACTCATGACCTGTTGCAGATCGAGCCAGAGGTTGTTGGTGTGCGTCCACGGGTGCTTGATGATGTCGATGAAGTCGTCCATCTCGTCGGGGCTCACCTGGGCGGTATCGCGCAATACCAGGCGTCCATCGGAGATGCGGTGCGCGAGGTGGCCACCCTTGCGGTCCATGTCTGTGCGCTCGGTGACTTCAGCGGCGTAGGGTGCGCCGCTGGCTGCGAACCAGCCTGCCAGTCGAGGATCGGGAATCGCTCCGAGATTATCGATATTCGCGACGAACAGGTAGCGGAAGCCTTCGTCCAGCAGCTTGCCGATCAGCCCGCTGGCGAACAGCGACGGATAGAAATCGCCGTGGCCCGGTGGGCACCATTCGAGGTCGGGGTTTGCGGGCCAGGCTGCCGGTTCGAGGGAATCTGCGAGCAGTTTCGGCTCGCGGCTCTGCACGAACTCCAGCGGTAGATCGCCTACCGCAAGTTGTGGGTAGGCGGCGAGTGCCTCAAGTGAGGCCGCAGAAGTGTTGTAGCTGTTCATCAGCAGCAGGGGCAGGCGCACATCATGTTCGGCCCGCAGAGCGAGGATCTGGCGAACCACGATGTCAAGGAAGGTGAGTCCGTCACGCACTGGAATCAAGCACTTGGGGCCGGCCAAACCCATCGAGGTGCCGAGGCCGCCGTTGAGACGAACAACTGCCGTTTGCGCTAGTGCCTGTGTTGCGGCCGCGTCGAGCTGCTGGTCAGCCAGCAGTGGTGGGTCGGTCAGTGGTTCAAGATCAGCCTCGTGTACGTAACCGGTCTCGCCACTTGCCAGTCGATTGAAACGATCGACGAAAGACGCAATCACTGAAGGTGCTGCGCCGTCGGCGGTGAGTTTTGCTACCGCGGCTTCGAGGGCCGGATCTGTCATGACTGCACTCCTTCGTGAGGTCGAGTTTGCGGGGTCGCCTGCCTAGGCTCTTGCGTGAGCGAGCCCGTTCACACCCAAGAGTTTAGAGGTTCCGGTTGACAGAATCTGGGACGATGGAGGGGTAACAGGATTTATAGAGGGAGAAGGAGATCAAAGACTTGCGCTACTCGATGGTTGTCAGTGATTGGGACGACACTTTGGTGCCGCTCGGTGAGACGATCCCCGAGCGCACGAAGGCCGCGCTCGATCGTATCCGGGCAGATGGGGTGGTGATGGCAATTGCCAGCGGACGCGGTTCCGAGGGTCTGCGTGTGCAGTTGCGGCGCAATGCGATCGATCTTGATGGCCTCTACCTGCTGGGGTTCAACGGTGCGTTGGCGATACAGGCCTGGGACGATGAGGTTCTCTTCTCGCATCAGCTGAGCAACGATCTGGCTGCCCGCGCAGCCCGGGTCTGCATGGAGGCAGGTGCGGCAGTGATGACGCATAGTGGAAGCCGGGTATTCACCGATCAGCCTGATCATTTCGCGGTGCGGTTCGAGGCGGACTCGAACGAGTATGAACGTGTTCACGTGTCCGATTTCGAGTCGTTGGATTTCGTGCCGGCCAAGCTGCTGATCGGTGGCGAGAACGAACTTCTCACCCCGCTCAGCCGCAGGTTACAAGAGGAATTCGCTGATGAGGCCGAGGTGATGCTCTCGGCCGGGTTCCTGATGGAGTTCACTGCCAAGAATGTCAATAAGGGCAATGCGCTGCGTGGGTTGTGCGAGGCGATTGGTGTTCCGGTGGGCGAAGTGGTCGCGTTTGGTGATAACTTCAACGATGTTTCGATGATGGAGGTGGCCGGGTACTCGGTGGCTGTGGCCGACGGGGTCCCCGAACTATTGCAGATCGTCGACCGAGTCACGGCCCCGAGCCGTGAGAGTGGGGTCGCCGACGTCTTGGACGAACTCTTTCCCGCCTGAGATGCTGTGTTGATGGAACAGATCAGCGAGCACTGCTGGGTCACGACTAGTCGCTTCTGCCGGACGAATACCGTTGTCGTCGCGGGGCCGAGCGGTGCTCTCGTGATCGACCCCGGAGTGCACGGTGACGAGCTCGCAGCACTTGCTGCGCAGTTGAGCGGGCGGTTCGGTGGTTGCGCGGTGGCGATCTCCACTCACCCGCATTGGGATCATCTGCTCTGGGCCACCGATCTCGGCGCTGCACCCAGACTGGCATCTACGCAAGCGTGCGAGATCGCCTCCTACCCTGAGCAGTTGGTAGCTCTCCGCGCAGAAGCCGCTGCCGAGGTGGACGATTGCGAGTTTTCGTTACTCGGTCAGGTGACGCCTGTGAGCGAGCGGGCAGTGCGTAGCCAGTCGGGCTCAGCTAATGAAGGCACCGATGAACCGGCCGCTGGTGCCGGGGTGCTCGGTGGTGGGGAAGAACTGTGGCGACTCGATTGGGATGGACCAGAGGTTGAGTTCGTCGTCCATCAAGGGCATGCGCCCGGTCACCTGGGTCTGCGGGTGCCAGGTGATGGTGTGCTGATCGCGGGCGACATGTGCTCGGACGATGAGGTGCCGTTGCTCGACCTGACCGGAAAGAACCCTCTTGATGATTACTGGGATGGGCTCAGTAAGCTTGCCTGGTTGGCTGCCTCGTCCGAACTGCTCGTTCCCGGACATGGTGGTGTGGCCCGCGGGGCGGGGGAGATCTCCGAGCGTTTCGAGCGTGATCAAGAGTATTTGCAAGCCATGGCGGCAGGCCGTGTTCCCGATGATGCCAGGCTTGAAGGGCCGGGACGTGAATGGATGCTCGTTGAGCATGAGGCGATGACGAAGTGGTGTCTGCGGTCACGCTTGGTCTGATGGCTGTGACGCTGGCGCTGGCTGCGATGGCTCAGCGCGTCACTGGTTTCGGACTGGCTCTGGTCTCCAGCCCATTGCTGGTTGTGCTGGGACCTTCGACGGCGGTACCGCTGCTCCAGGTGCTCGGGATCGTCACGGCGGCGCTCATCCTCGTGCGCGTCTACCGAGATGTCGAATGGGTGAAGCTGCCGTGGCTGCTGGTATCGGCGCTGGTCGGAGTGTGGTTGGGTGCGTGGGTCGCAGGCCTGGTCGCGGGACCGCTGCTGGAAGTTTTCGCCGGGGTGCTGGTGGTGGGTGCTGTGCTCGCGACGGTGGTTTCCGATCGAGCAAGGGTTTTCACCGGTCGTGGCGGGGCGGCTGCAGCCGGTTGGCTCGCGGGTTTCATGAACGCGATTGCGGGCGTCGGTGGGCCGGCGATGGTGCTCTACAAGCTTTCGATCAACTGGCCGCAGCGTCCATTCGTGGCGACGCTGCAGGTCTTCTTCTTGTGTTTGTCGGTGTTCACGCTTGTCGCGCGTGGGTGGCCGCAGCTGGACGCGAGGAGCTGGGTGGTCGGGGTTGCGGGGCTTGTGGCAGGGCTCGTGGCGGGTGGAGCTTTGGCAGGGCGCATGTCTGAGGATCTGGCCCGAATCCTGGTGGTCATCGTGGCATTGGGTGGCGGCGCAGCCACACTCGTCCATGGGGTTGCTGCGCTGTGAACGGCGGCCAGAGTTGTAACGGCTCTGGCCGCGTCGGCTCACGATGACTAGGCGGGGCGCCCGTGTGCCTACGCGACGAACCGACTGCGCAGAGCGTCGAGCGTCGAATCACTGAGCTTGAGGGCGGTGGTGAAGTAGCCCTCCATCGTCCCGTATTTGGATGCGACCTCATCGAGGGCGGCATTCAGATAGCTCTCGCGTACCCCCAGAACCGGCTCGAGCATGTCGGGATCGATGCCGTTCTTGCTAGCCATATCGAATAGCGGCTGCAGCGCGGGAAGCAAGTCGGTGTTGGTCTCCATGTAGTCGTCGAGGGCGGTCTGCTCGTCCGCACCTAGAAGCAACAGTAAGGACGCGGCTGCCCATCCTGTGCGGTCCTTGCCCGTGGTGCAGTGGAAGAGCGCGGCCCCGCTACGCTCGGGGTCGGCGAGCACCTCAAAGAAGCTTCGGTAGGCCGTGAGCGCGGAGGGAAGGGTGACCAGGCTGCGGTAGGTTTCTGCCATCAGGGTTTCGGCCTGCCCACTGTCCAAGATGCCGATGATGGATTCCGGATCCTTGACCAGCTGGCCGATGTTGGCTGCAGCAGCCAACGTATTGTCAGCTAAGACATCAAGGTCGACCAGTTTGATATCGGGCGGCAACTGATCGGGCTGTGAGGTTCGTTCGCTCTCGGTGCGGAGATCGACGACGACCGCGACGCCGAGATCTTCGAATGACGGCAGATCGTCTTTGCTCAGATTCGCGAGCATCGTCGAGCGGTATACCTCTCGTCTACGAACCGTTCCTCCGCTGACGGGCAGCCCGCCAAGATCTCGCATATTCGGTACGCTGGCCAGCGGAATTCGGCGATCCATGTATTGAGCCTAGCGTGCAAGTGCACCTAACTCGTTTTGGGCTTAGAAGTTGATGGTCGGGTACTTCTCAGCGAGGCCATTCAAATGAACGCAGATCAGCCGCCGTGCATCTTTGCGTTGATGCCGCTAACCTTGTCTTGTTGATTCAGCGCCTATAGCTCAGTTGGCAGAGCAGCGGACTTTTAATCCGCGGGTCCAGGGTTCGATCCCCTGTGGGCGCACCGGACGAGTTCGGGCTTGCGAGGCTGCGGCTCGTTAGCGTAGCCGAGTAAGACGGCCGGTGAGGTGGAGAACCATTCCGCGATAGCGTCCACGTCGCGTAGAGTGAACGGGACCTCGCCGCGAAGTCGGCGCGAGACCTGGGTTTGCGTAACGCCCAGGACGGCAGCAAGATCTAACTGCTTGAGCTGGAATCGACCCAGTGCGGCACGCACCTCGGCCGCAACCTTGTCATTCAGGTCTGTCTGATCGTGAACAAGTGCAACGGACATGTGTCGACAGTACCGTGTGGCGGGCAAGGCCCGCAATCAAATCAACAGCAACACGCAGTATTACATGGGCGTTACGCGTTACGTAATGCTTGATGCGTTACTGTAGCGTGTGTGGCAGATCTCCATAGCAGACACATCTTGTGAAGCATCAAAGTAGAGCTGACGCGAAAGGGCCGTTCGCAGTTGCAATTGGCCAGCGAACTCGGAATGACCGGGGCTCGGTGCGGAGGACATCGAGAACCGCCTCGCCTGCTCCGACATTTACTCCGACATTCGAGGCTTCGGTGAGGGCGCGTCGCTCGTGGGTCTGCAGTGAATCGTTGACGACTCCGAGCGCATGTTCGGTAGTCCCTAGCCGGGCCGACTTATCTCGGTTTGGCTGGGGACTTTGTTCAGCCTCGCGCCTATAGGAGGCCTTCAAGATGTGCCATAATCGCACACATGGCAGACCTTGATGCTCGTCAGCTGGGAGCACGCGTGCGTTATACGCGCACGCGTAAAGGCCTCACTCAAGAAGAACTTGCTCAACGAGTCGGCCTCGACCGCACGGCTATCAACAAGATCGAGACCGGGAGTCGCAAAGTCGCCGCTCTGGAGCTCTCCGATATTGCACGGGCTCTACGCGTCCAAATGGCTTCGTTCTTCGACGATCCGCTGCCTGCAGTGGTAGCGCATCGCTCATCGCAGGGTCTGGACACCGTCGATTCACAGATCGACTCTCTGCTCACGGAGATCGCGAGTGAGGTCGAGTTCGTGCACAGTCTCTCGCCGTTCAAGGCCAAGGCTCCTCAGAAGCCTTGGGAGACACCGGCCACAGGCGAGGCTGTGGAGGCAATGGCCGTCCGAGCGCGGAAAGCGCTCGGTGCTGAGCTTGGGGCGCCGATCGCCAACCTTGCCCGCAGAGTCGAGGCTCTCGGGCTCCTTGTATTCGCAAAGGATCTCGGCGTGGATACTGCTGATGCTGGGACTCTCCTGCTGGAGCATGGCGGTGTGACGCTGATCAATAGCGCAAACAGGGTTGGGCGGCGACGTCTCGCGCTCGCTCACGAACTAGCACATTTCTTGGTGGCTGATCAGTACACAATTGATTGGCGCGTGGGGACGGCCGATCTGAACCTGGAAGCGAGGTTCGATGGCTTCGCGCGGGCATTGCTGCTTCCTCGCGAAGCGATCAGCACGCGGTGGAAAGAGCTTCAGGTCAACTCGGGTACTCGATCGGCTGCTGTGATCCTCGCCAGTGTTTTCCAGGTCGATATGACGACTCTGGCTCGCAGGCTCCTTGATCTTGGTCTCGTGGATCCGCCAGCTGCTGGCGACATCAGGGAAGTTCGCACTACGCAGGCGGACATGATCGAATTTGATCTGCATCCTGGAGATGAGCTGGCCGGTGAGGTACAGCCATTGATCTACCAGCAGGCTGTATTGCGACTGATCCGTGACGAGCGAATCAGTCGTGAACGTGGCCGCGACTTGCTCTGGAGACTGGTCGACGATGCGGATCTTCCATCGCCTCGTACCCGTGATGAAAGCGAGATCTGGAAGTTCGTGTCGTGACGAATGGGTCTGCTGCGCTGGTGTTCGATACCGGGCCGATGCGCCACTTTGCGCTTCGCGGGTGGCTTGGAGTTCTCAAATTTGTGGCGGCCGAACGGCGAGTCGTTATTCCCGAAAGTGTCGCAGTCGAACTGAATGAGCAGTGCATTGCTGAGCCAGTTCTGCGCCAGGTCGTGGACGCCGATTGGGTAAAGATCGACCGAAGCGATGATCTCGCGTTTGTTCTGGCATTCGCTGATTTTGAACGACGCCTGGTTGGTAGCAGTGGCGAGAACCGCGGTGAATGCGGGGTACTCGCGCTGGGCAAGACTCGTGGTTATGAGATAGTCATCGATGACGGAGTAGCTCGACAGATCGCGTCGGAAGAGTCGCAGAGCCCAGGGCTAAAAGTCACGACTACTCTCGCGCTGCTTTGCGATGCGATCCGGCAGGGCAAACTAACAGTGCCTATGGTGGAGCAACTAGCAGACGATCTGCTTTCGGGCGACTACTACCTTCCGTTTGGTCCAGGCGGATTCCGTCGCTGGTCAATGGAGGAAGGCTTGCTGGAACTCTGAAGCGCGTCGGCGAGTTCAGATTGTGAATCTGCTGCGAGCCCTAATCCAGCTCAATGACTAGAATCCTGCTCGGCCTATCAACGAAACACCGCTTGATATGCCTCCACAGGAAGAAAGAAACCATTGCGATTATGGCAGCGCTTGCTAGCGTCGTTAGAACGCGCATCAGCACTTCGCTCCAAAATGGAGTCACGACGCTCCTTCTCTTGTGACCACGAGGTAATCAGGGGTTTTAGTTCGGGATGAGACTCTCCGCATCGTGATCGCTATTAGTCAAGATTCTTGATATCTTTTGGACTTGGTCAACGTTCCTCGGCCCGTCATTATGATTAAGTAGTTGCGCTCAGCAGGGGATGGCTCTTTGCGTCGATCGAGACTGTGTCGTCCTCCACCGGGGAAGCAGCCCGAAAGAGGTCGGACAGCGAGCCAAGGGCGGGGACGCTGAAGCGCCGTTCCGTTGCGTCAACAGCATCAAGACCGCTACAGCGAAAGCGCGGGAGCTCGCGGATAGCCGGTTCGTCGAAGAATCCGCCGGAAACGAGGATGGGCAGATACTCGCGCCGGGTCCTGCCTCGCTGTTGACTCTGTGCTCGTCCTGCGCGAGACCTAGGCAATGGTTGCGGCCAGCGGTGGAGGAGACGTCCTCCTTCTCACGGCAGTTGGAGTGGTCTCGGCCGAGAGCGCCAGGAAGACTCCCCAGGCGCCAACCATTGCGGCGACGACTGTGTTGCACCAGTTTGGCGTGAGCGAGGGGAACGATCCTGCTAGGCATACGACGGCGGCGACGACCCCAACGATTCGCCCGATGATCCGTGCGCTCGTTGCCCACGTGAGGGTGACAGCGGCAACGGCGAAACCCAGAAGTGCCAGGTGTAGAGCACCGTACGCAGCACTGACCACCAGTCCCAGCGAATCGTCCGAAAGCTGTATCCCGAAGACTGGATAGACCAGCCGACCGATAGCCAGCAACACAACGACGAGCGAGATAAGCGCCAGAGTGAGAGCGGTGCACCCGACGACGGTTCTCACCGACCTCCCCGAAGAGCTGTTGTGAAGACTCCCCACCCTCCGGCCCACCAGCACAGAATGGCGAAGAAGCGAAGCTCATCGCTCCACACCGCCAGGGCAGAACCTTCTTCGACCCAGTCACTCAGAGCTGCGACGTCCGTCGGCACCTCGGGCAGGAGCGTCAGAAGGAGTGTCGATGTGCCGACGAGGACAGCTCCAGCCAGCATCAAGCCTCGGAAAGCGCGGATGCCGTCATGATCGGAACAGAGTACGTGATGCACCACGCCTCCCAGCCCGCGAAGAATCGATCAACACCAACCCGTTGATCGGAGGATCAGGCTACGACGGATCGGTATGCTTCGGCCATGAATGATCGGCAGACGCTCGCCGCCACCATCAGCGGAGCCGACGCTCCAGGCATAACTATTCAGTTGATGGATGCCGTCGCCGCCGGGGAATAGTGCCATGGATCCTGATTTGGAAGCCACGTTGGAGGCCGTCGGCGAGCGTTTGCGCCAAATGCGGGCCGAGCACGGTCTGACTCTGAGCGATCTCAGTGAGCAGACCGGAATCTCACGCAGCACCTTGTCCCGGTTGGAGACCGGCGAGCGGCGACCCACCTTGGAGGTGCTGCTGATCCTCAGCCGTAACTACCGGATCTCGCTCGATGACATGATCAGCGGCGCCGGGCCAGAGGACCCCCGTATCCACCCCCATGCCCGCAGGGTCCATGGCAAAGTGGTGCTTCCGCTGAGCAGGCCTGACAGTGAGGTTCAGGTGTTCAAGATTGATATCCCGGCGTCCTCACGCGCGCCCCGCCGACGCAGCCACGAAGGCTTCGACTGGATCTATGTGCTGCACGGCAAGCTGCGGTTGCTGGTGGGGGAGCAGGATCTGATTCTTACAGAAGGTGAAGCCGCCGAATTCGATACGCGGGCCCCGCATTGGTTCGGCAGCACCGGTGATAGCCCGGTGGAGATACTCAGCATGTTCTCCCGGCAGGGCGAACGGATGCACGTGAAGGACGGACCGCACCATCCCAGTTCTGGCAACGAATAGTGGCCTGGTGGGCAACGACCCCCTTACGATCATCGCCATGACTGGTCAGTTGGCAGCGATCTCGATGCAGCCGATCGGATTGATCCGTGCCCCGTATGCCTCGTTGACTGAGGTTCCGCGCCATGGTGGGCTGAGCCCGAAGGTGAAGGCACGGATCGAGTTGCTGCCGGAATTCGCTGAGGGTGCCCGCGACATTCGTGCGGGGGACACCATCTTGGTGCTCTTCTACTTCGACCGTCACCATGACTACGACCTGGTCACCACCTCACGCAAGACCGGCCAGATAATGGGGGTCTTTTCGACCCGGTCACCGCGGCGTCCCAATGGCATTGGTGCGTCTGTGGTGACAGTGACCCATGCTGCCCCGGGCGAGTTGGAGTTCACCGGGGTCGACATGGTGGATGGCACTCCGGTGCTCGACATCAAGCCTGTCGATACCACACCGGTCGGCGTCACCTGACCTCGCTGCGCATCGCGCAACGAATACAACTGAAAAGCTCACGGGTTTACAGCAAGTAATGAAAAGGGAAGCGGGTGCGAATCCCGCGCAACCTCCGTTACTGTAAGCGCCATTCAAGCTTTCTGTCATTGCCACTGTGGAACACCTGGGAAGGCGACGGAAATAAGGGTGCAAGCCAGGAGACCTGCCCGTGCGGCACGCAGCAACGGTCATCTCGGAAGGAGATACCGCCTGGTTCTCCGCGACCCTGTGTGCTGGTCCGCCCACAGAAATGCGAACGGAGAAGAACAATGAGAATAGCGAAAACCGGAGCGGCCTTGGCTGCTGTGCTGGCGCTCACCTTGGCAGGATGCGGGGCTACGCCCACCGCTGGCGATTCGCCAGCGGCTCCCCATGAACTCACCCTCACCGACATGACCGACCGTGAGGTCACCTTACAATTGCCCATCGAACGATACGCCATCAGCACTTTCGATGTCATTGACTTCATTACGCCATTGATCGGTGAAGAGTCATTCGAGAAGCTGGTGGGAGTGGGGAATTCTGGCGGCAAGGACGCCTACGACGAGATTTATAATCCGATGTTCCCCGATCTTGCCGACCGCGTGGGCATTATTTCTGAACACAATGCCCCGTTCGATCTCGAAATGATCCTGGCGAAGAAACCAGATGTCTTGATCGTTAATTCGGCAATGCAGGCGCATACCCATGCGCTGGAAATCGAGCCCCAGCTCACGAAGGCGGGCATCGAACTATTGCTGATCGACGTTCCCCAGGACGTGGCCACGTCAAGCCAGGAGGCTCTCACGTTATTGGGGCAGACCTTCGGGGCCGAGGAGCGGGCGGCAGAGGTTAACGAGTTCATTAATGGCCAGTTTGAACTGATAACCAGCAAAAACCTCGCCGATCAGCAGAATCGTCCCACTGTCTACTACGAGAAGTCCGGCACGGCTGAGGAGTTCGGCCCGACCAGCACCAGCGCTTCAGGATGGGGAGCCGTCGTGGCTCTGGCAGGCGGGGACAATATTGCCGATGGAGTCGTGGGAAGCGGCGGGCAAGGAAAGCCCGGTGGTCCCGGTGCTGCGACCCTCGATCCTGAGAAGATTCTGACTGCCAACCCGGACTTCATCTTCTTGTCCGGTGCCAACAGCCTTGGGCTCGGAGTTGATCCTGCCATTGCGGACGACCCTGACTTTTCAATTACCACCCGCCCAGGCTGGAGCGACTTGGACGCGGTTCGCAACCAGCAGGTATATGAGTTCCAGCATGAGCTTTCCCGAACAGTGGTTTCTTTCTATCCAGCATTGGCGATGGCCAAGATCATGTACCCCGATCAGTTCAGTGATGTCGACCCCGATGCGCTGCTCGCACAGTTTTACCGCGACTATCTACTGATTGACGCCGATCAGGGAATCTGGCAGTTGCGGATGCCCAAGGAATGACCCCTACGCTCACGGGCAGGCAGCTCTACCGGCGTGCGGTGCGGGGAAAGGTGGCGATCGTCGCCGCCTTACCCGTACTTATCGTGGTGGTCTTCATCATCAATGTGGCGACCGGATCATCAGACGCGTCCTTAGCAGACGCGCTCATCGTTTTGACCGGAGGCGATGCCGACCCCATGGTGGCCACCGTGATCCTCGATATCCGGGTGCCGATGGCGCTGATGGCCATCGTCGTCGGCGCGGCGCTGTCGATCGGCGGTTGCGGAATGCAGACGATTCTACGCAACCCGATGGCCAGCCCGTTCACCCTCGGAATCTCTGCAGCCGCGTCATTTGGGGCTGCCCTGGGGTTCATCCTGGAAGCCAACGTCATCCGGTTGCCAGGGGCAGCGATGGTGACCGGGAACGCATTTGCCTTCGCGTTGCTCGCTGCAGCCATCATCTATCTGCTGTCGCTGCGGCCGGGCACCGACAAAGGCATGATCGTCCTTCTCGGGATCGCGCTGAACTTCTTGTTCAATGCCCTTACCATGCTGCTGCAGTACATCGCCGACGAGGACGAACTGCAAAGCTTGGTTTTTTGGACCTTCGGCAGTCTGCTGAAGACCACCTGGCAGAAACTTGCCATTGTCTCTGCGGTGCTTGCCGTGGCTTCGGCCATTTACTTCGGCAATAGCTGGAAGTTAACGGCTTTATCGCTTGACGATCATAAGGCGAAAAGCCTTGGGGTAAACGTTGAGGCATTGCGTCGGCTGGTGATCATTACGGTCTCGGTGCTGGCTGCGGCTGCGGTTGCTTTTGTCGGCACCATTGGATTCGTCGGACTGGTCGCCCCACATATCGCGCGTGGCCTGGTCGGAGAGGACCAACGCTTCTTCATGCCGGCCTCGGCCCTTATCGGCGCAGCTATATTGTCACTGGCTTTCCTGGTTTCCAAGCTGGTGGTGCCGGGCACGATCCTTCCTGTGGGCCTGGTGACGGCTTTTGTCGGAATTCCCTTCTTCATCGTCATCATCGTTAGCCGCCGGGGCCTGGCATGACCCTGAAGGTGAACGACTTGAGTTTCGCTTATCGCGTCGGGTCATCGCACCAGCAGGTCTTTGAAAACCTGAACCTGGAGTTCCGGCCCGGGCTGAATGTGATCCTCGGCCCCAACGGCGCGGGGAAATCCACCCTTCTAAAGTGCATTTTCGGCTTGCTGCGGCCCCGCGGAGAAATCAGCTACGACGGTACCTCCCTGATGGGGCTGCCGTTACACCGGGTGGTTGAACTCATGGCCTACCTGCCGCAGTCCGAAGGTAGCGGAAATCGTCTCACGGTGCTTGAGGTTGTGCTGCTGGGCAGGCTCCCGCAGTTACGCTCCCGGGTGGCTGACGCCGATCTTGAGGCCGTTACCCAAGTTCTCCGCTATCTCGATATTCTCGAGCTTGCTCAGCGTCCGATGACTGCACTCAGCGGTGGCCAGCAGAAACTGGTCGCTATCGCCCAGACCCTGGTGAGACGTCCGCGGATCATCCTGATGGACGAACCGACCAGCTCGCTGGATCTCCAGCGCCAATTGGAACTCTGCCAAATCCTGGTGCAGGTCGTTCGCCAACAGAGTGTCGATCTGGTTCTGGCGCTGCATGACCTGAACTTGGCTGCCCGCTATGGAGACCATCTGATCGTGCTGGACCGTGCTGGCCAACTCGCGGCAGCGGGGACGCCGGCAGAAGTCCTCACCGAATCGCTGATCCGGGAGGTTTACGGTGTGCATGCCCGAGTCGATCAGATCCTCGACCAGGTGCCAGTCATATCGCCGCTACGTTCGGTGCGTTCGGTGAAACTGGGGGAACAGGGCTGACGGTGTGCCCCGCGACCGTTGCCCAGCCATATCAGGGGTGCCACGGACAGACTATCTGGACGTCGGTATGAACCGTCTTGGGTTTGGTTCCTAGGGGTTTCCGGGGTTGGTGACCACCGACGAGGGATCGAGGAGTTGCAGAGCTGCCTCCAGCTGATCCTGGATCTGGGACCAGGGCGTGTTGAGATCGAGCGTGTTCGCAGCGATGCGGTTGCCTTGAACGTTGATGTCGAGGTCCGGTTGGTTCGGCGCGTCTGTTCTTGCGTAGAGAAGGAGTCCGCTGACGCTCCCGTCCTGGTGGATATCTGCGTTCTTCACGTATGCCAGTAGCTGATACAGATTGGCGGAGTGGACGCTGAGGTTTCCGAATTGTCCGGTCTGCAGCGATTGTGCGTAGTACTTGGCGTCAATGATGAGGGTGCGACCGCCACCACGCAGCGTGACATCGGTGCGCATTGCCGGGAGTTGCTCTGCGCCCACAGCAGTCTTTCCGTCGTAGTCCCATTCGATAGTCCGCGCTGTGGGGGAGAGCTCAGGGTGATGAAAGGTGTAATACTCGCGAAGGAAACGTTCGTACAGGCTGCTCATCGCTTCCACGCAGAGCCAGGCGTCCAGTTTGCTGGCTCCTGCCTTCTCGGTCGGCAGGAGCCCACGGACGACCAACTCGCATGCCCCGAGCAACAGCCGGTAACCCGCGTTATTGCGGTGAAAACTGAATTCGTTCCAGCGGATTGACTGCGGCGCGACGAGCGTCACGGCGTCAAGATATGGCAGGAGTCGGCGAAGCACGTCCTTGCGTGCGGGTGCCAGCGTCCCGTGCCTGAGAAGTAAGACGATGACCGATTTGAGTGCGCGGTTCAGGGGTGTATCGGTCTCGTATTCGTCGAAGGCGCAGATGACGGCGCCTGCTGCTGTTGCCCGAACCCGTGCTGTGCGGGTCAGATTGATACGGCCCCGCACGGTCGTGAGTTGTTCTTCGTAGCGGATGTAGTCGCGGTGCAACCCCCGTTTCACTTGCCTAGAAACGCCTCGCGACAGGATTTCGGCGAACAGATCATGTAGGTGTTCGAACGACTCTCCTTCAATCGGCGACGTGCCTGTGCTGCGAATCGAGCGGAAGGCATAGGCCATCATTACGTAAATGTTCCGGATGGCGATGGATCGATCTTTCATGCCACGGCGTTCCGCAGCTTTGCCGACCATTCCTCGACCTTGACGCCTTCGTCGAACCAGTATTCCTGCAGGAGCGGGATCAGCTCATCTTCGACCACCGATATGAGCCACGCCTGGTCGACTGACACGTCTTGCGGGAGGGTCAGGTAGCTGTGCCCAATCGAGAATCCCTTACCCAGCGCCGGGTCGTCGCTGATCGCGTCGTTCAGCTGGACGACGGTAGCTACCAGTCTGTCGAGCGTCGGACTACCGGCCTCCTTTTGCCAATCGGTGAAACCATCTGACTCGAAGGCGGGGCTCATCTCGAAGAACCCGAATCGACGCCGCAGAGCGTAGTCGAGCACAGCCAGGCTGCGGTCTGCTGTGTTCATCATCCCGATGATGAACAGGTTGGGCGGCACGGAGAAGGTCTCATTCTTGTAGAGCAAGCGGAGCTGCTGGCCTCGTTTGTCTGCTTCGATCAGCAGAAGCAGTTCGCCGAGAATCTTGGAGATATTTCCCCGGTTGATCTCGTCGATGATGAAGAAGTACGGCCTTTCAGGATCATCAGCTCGAGCGGTTTCGCAGAACCTGTAGAACGGCCCTTCGGCTAGCGTGAAACCCCCGGATTCCGTCGGCCGATATCCCATCACGAAGTCCTCGTACGAGTAGCTCTGATGGAACTGAACCATCTGGACGCGATTGGGGTCCTTGGCGCCGATGATCGAGTACGCCAGACGCTTGGCAACAAAGGTCTTCCCGACTCCGGGTGGCCCAGCCAAAATGACATTCTTCTTGCGCATCACCAGCGAACGCAGGCGATCGTACCGTCCCGCCGATAGGAAGACCTCGTTCAGGAAGGCCTGCTTGTCATAGCCAGGAGTCGGCGTCGGTGTTGGCTCGGGGTCTGGCTCATCGTCGCCGACGACGACGGATTGGAGGTCCTCGACGTAGTCGCGGTCTGCGGTGATGTCGGTAAGTGTTTTCATCACCGCCTTGCGCGGGTGAGTCCAAACTCCTACATGCGTCCACTCGACAGATCGCACATGATGGTAGCTTGCACGATCCGGCTCGAAACGCGCGGCGGACCTGACAACACCACGGCCCACAATCTCGTCGCGTCCCCGCTTCGCATAGACGATGTCGCCTTCGGCCATCTCATGCTGGAACTGCCACAGGGCGAGCACGTTGTTGGGCATCGGGTCGCCGGAGTTGTCGACATCCAGCGCCTGTCGTATCGCTTCCCGATCGGGGTATTGCGCCAAATCGCCCAGCTCGTCCCAACCGATGGCCATGATCCCAGCGGCGGAGAACTCCGGCCATTCTGAAGCGCCGCGGCCGGGAGAATAGATCCAATAGTGGGTCGGGCGAGATTCTGGAGGGACGCTGTCATCTTCGCTGGTGCTTGCCGAGGGATCGGGCTGCCACAGCTCTTTGACGCCAGTCGTCCAGTAATGGAACGGCCCCTTGATCTCACGGGCCAGAACAGAACGGATAGCTAACAGATCCCGGTCGATCGCATCAGGGCTGTCGCCCGAGACGCCTTCGATTCGGTCGGCCAGTCCGTCACGGATCTCGCGCTTCATCTTGGCGGAGGTTATGGGTTCGAATACCTCAGGGCCGATCAAGAACTGCATCGCGTTGCGGATGTCTGGACGATCCGGGCCAGAGGCCAGCATTTGGCGTTGCACCTGCCACGGATCGGTCGCGGCACTTGTTCGATCAGATTCGGGCAGACCAGCCCAATGACGCACAAATCTGGCTGACCAGATGAGATGGAGCCACAAGCCTCCCCAGTAGCCCTGGCCTGCCTTGAAGCCTGCCACGTCAGAAGGACGATCAAGCGCTGCTGACATCTCCGGAGGAATCCGGACCGGATCGTCCAGGTGGCTAAGGATACGCTCTAAGTGCTCCCGACGCGTTGCCGGCAGCGCGGTCCGCACCGGATGGTCACGCAGGAACACGAGCTCAGCAGCAAGAAGCATCACTTCACGCGAAGCGCCACTCAGCTGCTCATCGAGTTTGTCCCACTGGCCTCTCGAACCGGTCAAGGGATTGTCCTCGATCCGTCTGCGTAGCTCCTCGGCTGCCTCGACAGTCCAGATGCGCGCATTCGGATCAATGACCGAGAACCCATCGCCGAGCATGTGATCGATCAGGAACCGCACCTGCTGAGCAATCTCGCGCTCGGGAACCGGGCGGGATGCGTAGACGATGGAATCGGTGGCCACTTCAACGTGCTGTTGCGACATATACGCTTCCTACCACGCAGCATTGACATGAGTGCGGCCGTGACGGGACTTGGGCTAGCCACGGCACGTCTTCACGCTGTTAACGTCGGGTCGCACCAAGGTCACGCTTGCGTGCAGGGGCTGGCAAACAAGAGCGTAAATGTCGAATTGACGAACTGACGCGACGAGACTCACACCTAGGTATTCGTGACGGTACCTGGGATAAGCTCCGGAAACAGGTGGTCGGCCAAGAGCCATGGGGTGACCCTGGGCGTGAACCCCGCAAGCCGGACGACGTGCGGACGATGCTGGCTGCCGCCGGAAAAGTCGCGGATTTCGCTACTAGTCCGCTGCTGGCGCTGAAGCTCGACCATTTCGTTTCCGACTGGCGGGATGTGGTCGCCAGACTCACCATGCCGACATGGGTTGTGACCGGTGCCCACTCGCCGTCATTCCCGCTCGAGTCGATGACCTGGTTCGCGCAGACGCCGCTGCATGGTCAGCTCACGGTCTTCGAGGAGAGCGGCCACTGTCCCCACTGGAACGAGCACGAGGCATTCAATCAGCAGCTGATCGCCTTCATTAGGGACGAATAGGTGCCCGACAAGGCCTTGTCGCGCGGATCTGAAGGTAACCGTTCAGTGGCGGGTGTTCTGCAGGCAGGCCATCGGGAAAGTGTCCTCGGCTGAATCCGCGTACCGTGCCGGTGTGTGCTCCCGAGCGTCGTATGCCTCATTGGTCGAACCCCTTCCGCGGTATCGGTCAGCCGGGAGTCATGAGCGTTTGCACACTCGCCGAGCATGGAGGCAAACCCGCGTCCAGTTGCTAGTCAACCCCTGTTCAGACGCGGGAGGCGTCTACCCCTAGACTGAATTGAACAGAGTTCGCAACCGATGTGAACATCATCCGACACCTCCAGCTGGACCTACCGAGAGGCAGCCCAAATGACTGCTCCCGCGCTCGCGCCATCTATCACCACCACGTCGACGCCCACGTTCAAGATTGCTGATCCCGGCCCTCTTGGACTTGCGGCGTTCGCCATGACCACCTTCGTCCTCTCGGTTTTCAACGCCGGACTTCTCGACGTCAAAGCAGAGCCGGTGGTCTTCGGTCTCGCACTGTTCTATGGCGGTATCGCGCAACTCATCGCCGGCGTGATCGAGTTCTTCAAGAACAACCAATTCGGTGGCGTCGCCTTCTGTTCCTACGGTGCATTCTGGATGTCCTTCTGGTATCTGTCGACCCACCCCGATTTCTTCGCAACCGACGCGCCGAAGTCGCAAGGTGTCGGCATCTTCCTGCTCGGCTGGACGATTTTCACCGCTTATATGACGGTTGCTGTCAGCAAGGTCACCGGTGGGGTTTTCGCTACCTTCGCTGTGCTGCTGGGCGCTTTCATTGCGCTGACTGTCGGTGATCTCTTCGAAGTGACCGCCGCCACCCGGATAGGCGGTTGGCTCGGGCTGGGGGCGGCTTGCCTCGCCTGGTACAACTCGGCAGCAGGTCTGATCAACACCACCCATAGGAGGGTAGTTCTGCCGGTTTGGCCGCGCGGGGTTTGACGCCGAGTCCTGTCATGAAGGGGCGGGGCTGTGCCGCGCGGTGGTCAGAAAGCTGCAACGCAATTATCGAGTTCACTTTTTCGGCTATACGAGGGAAAAGTGAACTCGATAATTGCGCGCAGCCTGCCTGTTCAGTCGCTTGCGCAGCTACTCGGACGAATGCTCCGGCCGCGTTCTCGTGATCTGTCTCTGAGGACCAGCGTGATGCTCAAATCGAGTTCCAGGATCAGCAAAGTGCGGATCGCGACGAGCCTGGAAGAGACGCGCGATCATCGCAGGGCACACACCTTGGCCTGGGTCATTAGTAAGCACCGGCTGTTGCTCGGTACCCGCCGAGTCCAGCATCCGGGTTCCGAACCGCCTTAGAAGTCCCACTCATGGTCGGGGTTTGCCAGTGCGGCAGCGGTCGCTTCAACGGTGCGTAGATCCTTGAAGGGGGACGAGGCGGCCAATTTGACGACTGATTCCAGTCCCATTGCCAAGGCGGTCATGTTGTTCGTTTCGAGCGCATTGTCGACAACCGTGAACAATCTACTGAAGTTCTCTGCCCTCTCATCGAAGGACCGGTCCAAATAGTTCTGCAGCAGTTCCTGCTGGGCCTTGATGTTCGCAATGGCGATATCGCGTTCCGCAGCGATGCCGACGCGCTTGGTTACCTGAGCCTCCTCAAATTTTCGTACTTCGCCAGCCAGGGTGACCAAGCCAAACACCGCATCTATTACGTGCTCTGGGGAAAGGAGTGAATCTGCCGCCAGGTCTTGCACACCGGCCTGCGTTTTAGCCGAGAAAGCCTCGCCATCGTCGTAAATGGTCTCGTCGGTCTCGGTCTCGGTCTCTGGTCCAGCAGTATCTGCGTCGTCTTGTGCGCTGGAGTCAGCTGCAGGCTCGCTTAAACGCGCTGCAACCTGCTCCTGCACCCACGCCATGCCTTGATCGCCGAACTCCTGATACAAGACAAACAAGAGCTGCTTGAGATCGTCATTCACCACTAGACCTCCGTATTCAAGACTTTCTTCACGTGCACCGTGATGGACAAGCTCTCGTCTGTGAGCTCGCCATCATCGCCGAACAGAGGAACCTGGGCCAGCTCCACCATCGTCTTCACCAGCAGTCCGCATTGGTTGAACACTTCGGCGTGACTAACGTCTGCGGGATCGAATACCGGGACCAACTCTTCTAGGCGGTCAAGGAGCGGTGTTAGCCGTTGCCACAACTCGTTTGTTACCGCGGTGAGTTCGTCAACACGGCGGATGATCCCGTCCATGACCAGCCACGCGTTTTCCAGATTGGCGATGGCCAGCGCAACGTCCTTCTGATAGGTCTTCGCGTCGGTCAGCTTCTTTGCGTAATGGGTGGAAATCAGAATGCCGGCGGACAAGAGCGTGACACCGGCTGTCGCACCCACGGTAATCCCGGTCAGCACGGCCGCGCCCGCGGCCATACCGCCGCCGCCTGCAGCCAAACTGCCTCCGCCGAGCCACGCGAGAATCGCATTCGAAGCTGCCGCCCCGGACAGGCCTGAGATCGCAGTGCCCGTCGATGCTGTGGCGAGCGCGCCTACCGCACCATAGACAAGGGCCGGAGTGCCGAAGACCGCAGCAACTCCCAGTGCGCCCGTCGTCGCCGTATTGCGCAGGCTTTCGCGGACGGTCATGTCCAGGGTGCCCATCGAATCAAGAGTCTGCGTATCGATGCCAATCCCGGCGAGTAGCTCGTATTCTTTTGCCCTGTTGTTCTGTTTGAGCGCGTCCAGGATGACCAAGAATCGACCCAGAGTCTGGTGTAGCGCCTCGAGCCGCAAGGCGCCGAACTCTTCGATGCGTGCGTTCAGCTGGGCCCTACGTTCGTCAGTCAAGGCCTCTGCAGCGTTCACGTATGCTTCGCTGATTTGTTTGATCTCCGCGGCTTCTCGCCGATCCTGAAATCCTTGGACGCCAGAGGCAGTCTTGCCCAGCTTCGTTAGGGTGTGGCGGCCAGCTCGAAAAGTGTCGGCGTCGACTCCTTGCGCCGCTTCTTTGGCTCGCCGTGCTGCTCGCCCTATCGCGCCGCCATAATCAAAACGCGCTATCTTTCTGCCAGCTTCAGCCGCTGCGTGCCCGGCTGCAGACGCAGCATCAGCAACGTCTTCTTTGCTAATATCTGTGACCTTATTCCAGGCTTCGCCAATGTGGTCCGCGGCTTGTTTTACGGCTGCACTCGCGTCGTCGAGCCCGATCTTTCCGTCGCCGGTGAGGTCGAGCCGGCCCGGGATTGACTGTGCTCCCGCCCAGAGCTTGGCTGACAGCGTCTCAGCGTCGGTACCTTCCGCGGCGATCTTCTCAGTGGCGTACTGCTCCACTGTGAAGTCTGGGAAATCGCTTGCCATCAAGGCATCGAAAGCCTGTTTGGCTACGGTGTAGCGCTCGGTGGGCGAGTCATCCGATTGGGAATCCTGGGACTCGACCGCGATAGTGTCATCGGAACTCAAGGTCCACCTCACTACATCGTTCATCCCCGAGTTGCGCGCGAGCACCGGCCTCAAGGGCTCGGCGAAGCGGGCGCGGAGGTGCAGGCCGGCGCCGATGCGATCGCTGCTTCGGAAGGTGCTGACAAGCAGATCGCGCAGCTGCTCGACGATCTCGTCACCGAGTTGGCCCCTGATCTCGACCCGAAGACCATGTACGGCTTCCCGGCGTGCGCCCGCGACGGCAAGGTGGTCGTCTTCTACCAGCCCGCGTCACGATGGAACTCCCGCTACGGCACCGTCGCGTTCGACGAATCCGCGAAGCGTGACGACGGTCCATTCTGGCCGACATCCTTCGCAATGCTCGAGGTCACCAGCGATGTCAGACAGAAACTACGTGAATTGGCCGCCAAGGCGGTCGGTTGACTCAGCCGGGTTCGACTGATCGTGCCGCAGCGACGATGCCATAGACGTCCAACGGAATTATCGAGTTCACTTTTCCGGCTCTTCGTACTTGAGCGTGGGGTGAGCGTGGTTCCGATGGTGGGCGTGTCGGCGGGTTGAGAGGGGTCGAGACCCTCAAGAATCGGGGTTACCACAC
>JALHFX010000167.1 GCA_022837595.1 Propionibacterium sp. | reverse complement strand
CCGCGGGCCGGCAACTCGCCGATGGTGAGGCTCAAATCGTCTCGGTGTGGCCCGACCAGTGTGACCCCACGCGCGAGCTCCTCACGTCGACGAGCAGCCAAAGCCTGTTTGAAAGCATCCGGTAGGTCGGCCGAATCGGTTGGCAGTGCGAAGCCACTGCGATAACACGCACCGGCCCGGTTGTTGACCGGCGCGATCCGCGCATATGCCTGCTCAGCTGGGCTAGACAGCTCAGCCAATGTATCCAACCGCGCAGCGAGCAGCTCACTGCCATAATTCACCAATTGAACATCCCAGACATCGAGGGTGAACTCGCCGTCGGCGCTGGGACGCCCGCTGGCAAGCGATTTCAACAGCGAATTCCGTTGTTTGACGACCTTTTCATAGTCTTGTTTGACGCCGAGCATGCGCGGCCAGCGGCTGATCACCAGGTCATCAAGGAAACCGCGGCGAGCGGCCGGATCTCCTTTGACCACACTGAGATCCTCGGGGGAGAAGACTACGGTGCGTAACGCGCCGAGGAGATCATGGGTGCGCGGCAGAATGCCCCGATTGATGCGTGCCCTGTTTGCCCGACCCGGATTGATCTCCAACTCCAAGAGCAAGCGACGGTCATCGTCCAACCCGGCGACCACCTCGGCTCGCACCACTGCCTGCTCGGTGCCGACTTGGACGAGTGGCCCATCATTGCTGACTCGATGTGAGCCCAACCGCGACAGATACTCGATCGCCTCCACCAGATTCGTCTTGCCCTGACCGTTGGCACCTTGGAAGATCGTGACTCCTGGAGCCAATCGCAGATCTGCTTCAGAGTAGTTACGGAACTGGTGAAGCTCGAGACGAGCGACGTACACGATGTTAATTGGGCAGGCGCATCAACATGATGACATGCCGGTAGTCGCTCTTCGGATCGCCATCGATCTCATCGAGACCCCGTACCAGACACGGCTTTCCAGGAGCGGTGAACGAGAAGTGCACATAGGGGGTATCGATCGCATTGAGCGCATCGGAAAGGTAGTGCGGATTGAACCCGGCCGCACTCAACGCGAGCTCACCACCTAAAACGTTCTCCACCTGCGCGGCGACGGCTTCGGAAGCCTGCGCCTGATCACCCGAGGCCGCCTCCAGCGCGATCTGCTCATCACCGATCAGCATTCGCAGCGGACTATTGCGCTCGGCCACCAGCGAAACACGCTTCACCGAGGCGATGATGTCCGCCGTTTTGCAGCGCACCGCGACAGTCGGCTGAATGTCCATCAGATGACGAACCTTCGGGAATTCTCCCCCCAACAGCCGGGTGGTGAGCTCACGAATAGCACCCGAGCCACTGCCGCCCAGACCGATCAGTCCTTCACCCATATCGCTATTGGCCAACGCCAGCGTGATCTGTTCACCACTGGCCATCGATCGGGCAGCCTCGCTCAGAACGCGAGCAGGCACCAGCGCGGCACCTTCGGCCGAACTCGACGCGGGAGTCCACGGCAGTTCTTTGAGAGCCATCCGATAGCGATCCGTGGCAAGCAGCGAGAGCAGACCGTCATCGATTTCAAGACGCACGCCGGTGAAAACGGGCAATAGTTCATCGCGTCCGGCCGCCACCACAACCTGATTGATCGCCTGAGCGAACTCACTGGAACCGACCACGCCGGCTGCCGTGGGCATCTCGGGAAGCTGTGGGTATTCGGACACCGGAAGCAGTTGCAGCGTGAAACGAGCCGAACCGCAGACCAACTCCACGCGAGTCGCGTCACTGCTGAAGTCGACCGGACGATTAGGCAGACTCCGTGCAATCTCGGCGAGGAGCTTTCCCGAAACCAAGGCTTCGCCCTCGTCAACGACCTGCGCCTCGATCTGTACTCTTGCGCTGGTCTCATAGTCGAAGCTGCTCATCGTGACACCGGTGGCGTCCGCTTTGATCAACAGACCCGCAAGAATCGGGACACTCGGTCGGCTCGGTAGACTGCGCGCTGCCCACGCAACTGCCTCCGCCATGACGTCGCGTTCCATGCGAATCTTCACGATGCAAGTCCTTACGTCGTCCAGGGACACGCCAATGCGCCCAATCCTGCTTGGCATCTTATCCAGCAAGCAGTCGAACCGGCGATGCCAGGTGATCTAGTACTTGAAGCTTTTCCCGATGATCGGAAGCCAGCATTCAAGATCACACAGTCTAGCTGGCCGACTGCTGGTTCTGGATGATCGCCTGGAGGGTTCTTCCCGTGTTTAGCGATCCACAGCGCTGACTTCTAGTCCTAAGGAATGTAGTTATCTTCAGTAGTAGTCATAGCTTCTGTGGAAACTGTTGATAGCTGGTATCTGCCCTAGCGGGCCTCGGTAAACGGGGGTGTGGACAACTGCGGCTCATTGCCCACGAGTCGCTCAACGGCTGTGTATGAGTGTTGTCGGTGTGGACAGCCATTCACGTTGCGTCCACCAAAGTTGGCAGTCTTATCCACAATCCCACGACGTTATCCACAGATCCTGGGGATGGATGACTATTGGGCCGCAGGGCCGCTGGTGCTCGTCCCGATTTGCTTCAAGAACCGAAGAGATCTCGTGCCCTGATCAGTATCCGGACTGCTTGATGTTGTTGGTCAGTTCGGTCACCTGGTTATAGACGCTGCGGCGCTCGCGCATCAGATCGTGGATCTTACGGTTGGCGTGCATGACTGTCGTGTGATCTTTGCCACCGAATTCTTGGCCGATCTTCGGTAGTGAGAGGTCGGTCAGCTCGCGGCAAAGATACATCGCGATCTGGCGTGCGGTAACGATGGTCTGCGTTCGGGAGGGACCGATGAGGTCTTCGAGCGCGATGCCGAAATACTCCGCGGTCTCATTGATGATGGTCGCTGCCGTCACTTCGGCTTCGGGACCGCTAGGAATCAGATCCTTCAGTACGACTTCGGTGAGGTTGAGGTCGACGTCTTGATGATTCAGTGAGGCGAATGCGGTGACGCGGATGAGTGCACCTTCGAGCTCGCGAATATTGGTTTGAATCCGCGAACCGATGAACTCCAAGACTTCAGGCGGCAAGAGAAGTCGCTCCGAAGTGGCCTTTCGTTTAAGGATCGCGATCCGGGTCTCGAGGTCAGGTGGCTGTACATCGGTGATCAGACCCCACTCGAATCGGCTGCGGAGCCGAGGTTCGAGCGCCTCCAGTGCTTTGGGGTGCCGG
>JALHFX010000055.1 GCA_022837595.1 Propionibacterium sp. | reverse complement strand
GCGGCAGTACGGACGCATCGTCCTGGTCGTACCAACGCTTGGAAATCTCGACGATAGTAGTGCCGGCCCGCTCGAAGAGGTCGCGACGGTAGGCATGCGTGGCCAGAGTCGTGCCGTTGCCGGGCAGCGCCAGGCCCATGGCTTCGGTGAGGCAGTTCATCGAGTTCGCGGTGAACATGCCCGAGCACGAGCCGCAGGTCGGGCAGGCGGCTTGCTCCATGCGCCAGAGTTCATCGTCGGAGACCGACTGATCGACGGCATTGATCATCGCATCGATCAGGTCGAGACGAGGTGATTGCGAGCCGTCGTCCAACTCAACAGGACGCCCGGACTCCATCGGGCCACCCGAGACGAAAACCGTGGGGATGTTCAGCCGCAGTGAAGCCAGCAGCATGCCGGGGGTGATCTTGTCGCAGTTCGAGATGCAGACCAGTGCATCGGCCTTATGGCCGTTAACCATGTACTCGACGGAGTCGGCAATGATCTCGCGGCTGGGCAGCGAATAGAGCATTCCGTCATGGCCCATCGCGATGCCGTCGTCAATGGCGATCGTGTTGAATTCACGGGCGATACCGCCGGCTTCTTTGACCGCGGCGGCCACGATCTCACCTACATCGCGTAGCCCAACGTGTCCGGGGACGAACTGGGTGAAGCTATTGGCAATAGCGACAATAGGCTTTCCGAAGTCGTCGTTGGTGAGCCCGGTCGCGCGCCACAGGGCGCGGGCCCCGGCCATATTGCGGCCATCGGTGGTCGTGCGAGATCGTAACTTGGGCATGATGCACCTTCTTTCACCTTCGGAACAAGGCTAGCCGTCCGGTAGGAAAACCGCGGTTCAGGGCGCCCCAGATGAGATGCTGTGACGCAGCCGCGCCCCGGATCCGAAGCTACGCTCGTGAAGTGTGAGCGCGACTTCGGATCCGGGGCGCGGTGTAATGCTGAGCCGCGTGACGTGCAGATCAGGGGATAGCTTCCAGGAGCGAGCAGATGGTCTCCAGCGCTGCTGCTTCGTCGATCCCGTCGGTTACGACTCTGATCTGTGTCCCCGACTTGATACCGAGCGCGAGTAGTTCGAGTGGACGAGCCAGCGAACTACGTTTGCCCTCTACCAAGATCCAAGCTGATGATGAGTACTCCGCGGCTGCCTGGCTGAGTTCGTGTGCGAGCAAGGCATGGATGCCCTGCGGATCGGCTACAACGACAGTCCGGCTCAGCATCGTGGGATCATGCCTCGATGGAGATGGTTGAGCCGACCTTCAATTCCGGTGCAGTGCCGGAGACGTGAAGTGTGCCGTCCAGAGCCGCTTCAGCGGCGCCGTCGAAGTTGATCGTGATGTGACCGAGGCCGTCGAGGTTCTTGCGGACGACATCGCCCACGGCAGTGATCGGGAACTCAGCTCCATTGATCACGAGCTTCTGGCCGACGACGATATCGGCAGTAGTAGGAACCAGCTGGATGGTGTAGCAGAAGTCGGCCAGTTCCGGCGGAGCACCAGCGCCGAAGAGGATATACATGCCTTGCGCGGCGAAAGTGTCAGCCTCACCACCGATAGCCTCAACAGTGGTATTGAAAATCGAAGTCATAGTGGGTCCTTTTCACTATTGGTTGGGTGAAACAGTCCTCTCGCGCCTTTAGCGAGAGCTCGTTTTCGGATCAGGAAGAGTACAGGCCGATCGAGGCCAGCCAGGCCACTGCGACACGCGGGACGCCGTTCACGAAGCGTGAGTAGAGCACCGAAGGCACGCCGATCTCGACTGTTTCGGGCTCGGCTTCGGCCAGACCCAGCGCAACCGGGATGAAGTCACAACCATTCTGGGTATTGATTGCGAATAGTGCCGGCAAAGCCAGGCTCGGATGCACAGCACCCTTGCCGATCTCAACGCCGATCAGGGTACCGATGATCGAACCGATGACACCGCCCGGGCCGAGCAGTGGCGACAAGAACGGCAGCGAGCAGATGAAGCCCAGAATCATCAGGCCGATGCCCGAACCAACCAGCGGCGTCAGGAAGTGGGTGAACCAGTTACCGAAGCCGGAGGCGTTGATGATACCGATCAACATCGCGACGAAGCCCATGAATGGAATGATCGTGGTGATCATGGTTTGCACGGCGTCACGGCCAGCCTGGTAGAAGGTGGCGACGACTTTGCCGGCACCTAGGCCGATCTTCTCCATCAGATTCTTGTTCTTCTTGGTCGCAAGAGTCTCGGAGATCTTCTTGTCACTGGTGAAGGTGACCTTGTCATCAGCGGCGGCCGTATCGCCCTTCGCGGCGCCGTCCGCCCCGGATGCGGCAGCGGCAGCAGCGGGCACAGCCGCGGCGACCGCAGCATCGTCTGCCAAACGGACCTGAGCAGCGTCCACCGACGAGACATAGATGCCCTCGTGAATGTACTGTGCCAGCGGTCCAGCCTTGCCAGTGGGCATCACGTTGACCGTCGGAATACCCTTCTTCGGGTACAGGCCGCAACGCAGGGTGCCGCCGCAGTCGATGATGACTACCGCGATCTCGTCGTCCGGAACTGCATTGTTGAAGCCGTTGACGGCCTCCATACCGGTCAGCTCGACGATACGATCCACGACTGCGGGGCGAGCACCGCCGCCCACGATGTAAACGACCTTGTTCTTTGTTTCGGTGGGGGTGATCGTCAACGGGCCGCCGTAGCCGCCGCTGCCCCGCTCAATGATGATCGAGTTGTAGCTCATATCTTTGTTTCCTCTTGTCTCACGCAGCTCAGATTTCCATGACCACTTCGCGGCTGAGCTTGATGCCCTGCTGCTTTTCAACCCACCTGGTGATGTAGTCAGTGACCCAGCCGCCGACGAAGTTCATCACGAGGCCGACGAGCAAATAGCGAATGGCCAGTGGTGCGGTTGGCAGACCTAATTGGGTGATGCCATTGGCGATACCGAGCCAGATAAACAATTCGCCCGGGTTAATGTGCGGAAAAACACCATTACTGGTGTGGCAGAACTGCATGCCTGCGGCGGCATAGGAAGGCTTGTAGCACTCCGGCAGGAAACGGCCCAATGACAGGGCCATCGGGTTCGCCAGCATGAATGCGCCGAAGAAGGGCAGCAGCATATAGCGGCTGACCGGGTTGCCTGAAGCCCTGCGAGCAAACGCGTTGATGCGGTTTTCGCCGATAAGGCCGATGAGCGAGTTCATGGCGATGAGCAGCATCAGGACGAGTGGAACGATGCCAGTCATCCAGGATATGAAGGTTTCAGCGCCTGCCTGAAAGAGCGCAATAAACCATTCCGCCCCCTTGACAAGGTAATTCATCGAGTGACTCCTTCTGTACGGACCACGCGGATCTTTGCGCGGGGTGCCCGGGCGACGGCCGGCTGGGCAGGCTTCTTCCTGCTCATCCGGTTCATAATTCGGGTCAGAGGACCGGGCGGTTCCTCGGGGATTTGACCGAGCTGAACCGTGAGCCAATTGTCACGGGCGTTCAGCACTGCCAGCCGTAAACCCTTCGGTAGGCGTTTGATTGGACCGTCGCCGATATCTCCGACGTAGAGTCCGTCAAAGCCTTTAATGGGCTTGAAGCGGGCTAATACCGTGAGGCCGGTCATCCCCTCGGCCTCACGGACAATTCCCTCATCATCGATGAGGAACATTGCGATGGCGCCGGCACTGAGCGCATTCTTGCGTTTGCCGATGGCCACCTTTCCCTGCCTGCGGAGACGTCCGTAGGTTGCAGAGAAATTCTTGAGTTGAAAGATCGTCAGCCCGACCTGTGCCAGATAGGCGACGCCGAGCATAATGAGCAGAAACCAGAAATTCATATCCCGTCCTCTCGTTACGGGTGCAAGCCTGAAGGCCACGTAAGTGGACTATTGGTCATGTGAAGGAAGAACTGTTCATACGAGGTGAAGTGGGAGATTCGGTCGAGTCCTGCCCGGTCTGAGGCCAGCCGAATGATCTCCTCGTAGATATCGATCAGGATGGTGTCGTCGTAGTCAGATTTTTCGGGGACGCCCAGCAGCACGATCATCCTCAATCCGTCTTCGTCGTTGTCGCGCGGAATGACCCCGATGGCCAGCACGATCTGGTCCGCTGCACCGGGCAGCGTGGCATGCGGGAAGGCGAGATAGGGGTCGATCGCCATGGTCGCCTGGCACTCTCGTTCGGCTATCGCCTCACGGAAGCGCTCGTCCACGTAGCCGAGCTGGACGAGGTGATCCAGCATCAGGTCGAGATTCTCTCGATATTCCAGACCGGGCGACAACATGATGAAACGATCTCGATCGAGAAGGCTCGCAAGTAGCGAACGGTTTCCTGCCCCCAGCGGAATACGCGCGTTGCGATCGAAACGTAGCCGGTTGATATGACCCAGCAGTTCGTCCCGGTCAAAGGCTTCTGCGAGCTGGATCACCGGAGCTGAAGTCTGCAGCGGCTCGAGAGTCGTCGAGATGACCAGATCGAAGTCGTCCAGAATTTCCCGGGTGGCCTCATCCACAGAGTAGAGCTCGAAGGCGGTGTCTTCGGCCATCACCTTGGCGACCTGCAGCTGGACCAAGCGCGCCGAAACCCGGCCGACATCGGTGACGACAGCCACTCGCAGTGCCAACGCGCTGGCCCGCCGCTGCTCTTCGAGAAAGACCTGGAAGTAGCTAGTCAGCAGGCTGATCTCGACCAGTGGCACCTTCAGACCGGTCTCCTTTTCGGTGGCGCGGGCCGCGATGGTGGCCATCCGGAAGGCAACCGGATAAGCAGTACTGAGGTCGGCCAACGCTCGATAAGGCAACTGGATCCGGAAACGGAGCCGATTGATCATGAACATCAGGTGGTGTGAAAACTCCTGGAGCAGAGCAGCCTGAGGAATCCGGATATCCATCTCGGTCTCGATCTTGTCGAGAATCCGCTGAACCAGATCTTGAACGTCATCGGCTACCACCGGTAACAGCGTCAGTTGCTGGCCCGAATGGGGTGCCTGCATGCCGACCACCGGTAGTGAGATGAACACCATCTCCGAGGGGCCCAACTCGATCTGAAGCGTCGTCGCAACTTTCTCGATGACGAGTTCTGCGAACTGATGTGCGGGTAGTTCGCAGGCTGCGTCGTAGATCTTCGGCAAAGCTCCCAGCGGATGGCCGGTCAGCACTCGGTCGAGCATCACGGTGTACCAACGACGAACGTCTTCTGCGACCTGGCGGCCCAGCTTGAAATGCTGCACTGCTTCGTTCAGCGGACGAACGAGTTCGTCTTCGATCGGGTAGCCCGAATAGACGGTCTCGTAGTGGCGGTCGAGCACCAGAAGCCGGATCCCCAGTTCGTCACCGTGCAGTTCCAACCCAGCATTCGGCCGCCCGACGATAGTCACACCGTAGGACGTGCCTTCCTCACGTAATTGAGAGAGATCGCCCAGCACCGTTGACCGACTCACCGACATCTCGCGAGCGAGTTCGTCGCTGATCAGCGGACGGTCTGCCCCCAGCAGCCGTGCGAGTATATAGCCGATCCGCATGCGTGGATCGTTGAATGAGCGCGACGAGTCGACCAGCTGGGCGCGGAGTCTGGCGTACCCTTCGCGATCAACGACCCAGAGTCGATAGCGTCCGCTGTCGAGGCGAATATAGGCCACGCCGGCGAACTGCTGATTGATCTCTTGGATTTCGTTCGCGATCGTCTTGGCGCCGACCCCGAGGCGATTCATCAGCGCCTCGGAATCGGCAGACAGATGCCTCTCCAGCTGAGTAAGGATTATTGCTCGACGGTTCATGATTCACACCAGTCCACGATGGTCCTGCGGAGCCACACATCGCTCTCGTACCGACGAACGTGGGGTGAGTGACCTGCTCTCGACAGCTCTACGTCACCGAGGTTAGCCGCGCGATTTCCCCCCGGTCACGGTCACTGTGGTGCCCGTGATGTAGCTCGAGCGATCCGAGACGAGATAGCAGACCACATCGGCGATCTCGTCAAGCTTGCCAGGACGCCCGATCGGGATCACCTTCGCATAGTCGGGTGAGAGGTTGTCGACAGTGGTGTTGCGAGTGTATGCGAGCGCCTCGTTATAGGCGGGGTTACGCAGGCCGGTCGGCTCCAAGATGCCGGGAGCGATACCCACGACGCGGATACCAAGCGGGCCGAGTTCTTTGGCCCACGACAGAGTGAAGCCGTTGATGGCACCCTTGGACGCAGAGTAGGCCGACTGACCCTTCGAGCCCTCGGAGCCAGCCTCGGAGGTGACATTGACGATCGTGCCAGCTTTGGCCTCGACCAGGCGGCGGGCAACTGCCTGTGCCACCAAGAAGGCGCCTTTAACGTTGATATTGAACATGAAGTCGAAGGACTTGGTGTCCAATTCGTACTGGGGGGCTTCGCCGCGGACGTCGACCAGCAATCGGGGCAGGTTCACGCCGGCGTTGTTGACCAAGGTGTTGACTTCGCCGAGCTCGCTGCAGACACGTGCGACTGCGGCCTCGACAGCTTCCGGATCGGTAACGTCAACCTTCAGATTGAGTACACCGGTTTCAGGATCGATCCCGTCTTCGACCGAGATGTCGAAGCATGCGACCTGAGCGTTCGCGGCCCGCAATCCCTGGACGATATGTTTGCCGATGCCGGAGTTTCCACCAGTCACGATGACGATCTTGTCTTCGATGCCAAGCCAGGTATTCGACATTTTGCCTCCATTGCAACTGTCTGTTTGCTACGACGAGGGTAGGACGGGCAGTTGCTGAATGTCAGCCGTAAATCCTCTAGCCTATTTCCTCGCTTCGGAAAATGGCTGGACGAATGCTGGTTCCCTTGGGCTCCCGGATCGTGGCTTGCGGTTTTACCGGACGGGGACCCATCCGCTCTGACTGACCGCGTGACGGTGAAGCCCGGAATCCGCGAGGGAGTGCGGTCCTCGGGCTCACAGATCTGTGCACTTACGGACGGGACTGTCAAGACGCTCGTTGGAGCAGGTGCCCCAGGCGCACAGCCACGTGCTCTCGGCATCGAATACGCTGTGGTATCCCGGCGACATGCCGATGAATGTTCGCTCGGCGGAGTCGGTCGCGCGCGTCGAGATCAGGGTGTCGAATGAGATCCAGGCTCCGGATTTGTGCCCGTAGCCCGAAAACGAAGCGGTTCGAGACGTGTTGATGCTTGTCAACGCGCACGATCCAAGCCCACGTTGTGGAACTCCAGGCCAACGCGTGACAGTTTGCGCGTTGATAGAGCTGGCGGGGTGGACAGCCGGACGTTCGTGAACGTTCTGCTCGTATCCCGCACAGGTTTGCTGCACGTGCGCGGATGGTCCCGGTTGTAAGGACGCCCCGATGATGAATCGCTCAGGGGTGAACCCGGCCAACACCCGTCAGTGGTCCCCAGATGCCTATTCACGACCGAAACTGGGCCTGGAAAGCGATCTGGGGACCAGTCACGGGTGTTCGCATGCGAGCAACCCTGTTTCTTGCTGACCTCCTCGGCGCCTGCTGCCGACCTTCTGACCCGCTGACGTGCTACCCGCACGGTAAGCATGCTCATCAGCGTCGTGGCCGCTACGCTGAGCGGAATCGGTCGAGCCTGCGAGTTCCACAGCGTTCGTACCCAGCGAGGTTAAGGACTTCTTCGACGCTGGTGCAGATAGCCCACTCGACAGCGCCCCATCATCGATCACGGTGACCCCAAGCCGATTCGATGACGCCTTCATCGCATCGGCTAAGCGGACACGACGCCGATGATTGAACCCGGCACCAGCCCCCGTCGGCAGCCTTGACCGATCCCACCCAAAGATCGAGACCACCCACGCACTGGTTCGGCTTCCTCATACAATCCCGAGGTGGGCTGCAGGTTGAGCCAGCTGTGAGTCGAGCCTTGATGCGCCAAAATGTGGCGCCGGCCGTACGGTTTCCCCACTATTTGGACCGCGGCCGCTCTCGACCGGATCCACACTTTCTGCGGGAAGGGACTTCGATATCGATCCGAACCGTCCGGCCCGTGCCCCCAAAAAACCCTTCCCCAAGTCCGTGACAAGCACAGACATTCGCACTACTCGACCCAGGTGTGGAACTCCGGCCTGACGCCGAAGAGGAAGTCGTCAAGTTGGTCCTTGAGCAGGCCGAGCTCTTCGCATCAAATAGGGCGAATAGTTGACGTCGTCTATTTCTGGGGCCGTGGCATGGCTTCGGGAACGAAGTAAATTCGTGAGAGCGGGAGTCCCCAGTCGCCGATCCTCTTAAGCTAATGGAATTTCGGATTGACGAATCTTTATCCGAACGCCATTTGGTAGATAATTAAACCGTCGTTCTAGAGCTTTCACATTACGATCTTGGTACGGTGAAGGGCCAACGGTAATGGACCTTATCACGGTCAAGGGTAAATCTAGCTCTTGGTAGGGAACCAAGTGGCGTGGCCCTGTCCGCAATGAAGGACGAGGTGTCATGTCTCCGGTTGGCTGAGCGATGAGTCTGATTTCCTTTTCCTCGGAAAATGTCGGATGCTTTATTGTTGAGAATAGCGGTATAAGGCGCTGTATTGAGTAGCTGGCTGATACGCCTGGATGGTTACCACTGGCCTCAGTCAGACTCTGTATGATATCTTGAAACTGTTTCCGCAACTCTTCTTCGCCGTAGATTACGGGAGTCAATCGAGTGGTGAAGAAATAACTCGATGGTGGAATCTCTTCGGACAGAGTCGATTCTGTTGTGCTAATTGGATTGCAGGCTTCGAGTAAGCCCTTGGTGTCAAATTCAATGGAAAAACCGCCGGTATCCGCATATCCGCGCCACATGCTGAGGAGATCCCCATTCTCGCAGAAGCTCGCGACGAAAGGAAGTCCTTCCCACATCGCAAAGGACTCGCTTCTTCCATGGCCAGACTCGCGGCATTCACCGATCTGAAATCTCGACTCAAGTGCGTCAAGCGCCGCACATAGGAGATGGTGCACACGGTGTTCGCCTGGATCGGGCCGTATTGGGTCGCAGGTGTCGTTGACTAAACCCCTGATCGATGTATGCAATAGATCTGCGGCATAGCCTAATTCTGTGGAATCGTTGAGAAATTCGATGTCAGATAACCAAAGCTTGCTATTCTCTATAATTCCCACAATTCCAGACAAGCTGGTGTAGTGAAATATTAAATCCGGTAGCCCGGATGAAGCGATCGATTTGGTGTTGTTGGTACGCAACTTCAGAGCAGCTTTCTTGACTCGTTCTGAATCTTCAGACGCGACTTCGATGGTAGTTAGTTTCTGGTGTAGTTGGACGTCTGACCAGGTGAGTTAAGCGGATAGACGGGCTCAGCTATCACCATGTTTACACGAAGTGGCGAGGCATTCTGCTACAACTGGACCGGGTAAACCGGATGCGGTACTTCGGGTTTGATGCGTTCGGTGACGAAGATGTCGTACCAGAGCATGAAGACCAGGAGCGTCCAGATTTGGCGCGAGTTATCGGCCTCGCCTCGGCGGTGCTGATTGAGCATCTCCAGGGCTGCTTTCGGATCGATGAACTCAGTCGTTCCGGCGTCCTCGATGATCGCGCGAGCCCACTGATAGCCGTAGTCGTCACCAAGATAGACGCGAATCGGCACGGGGAAGCCAAGCTTCTTGCGGTTCAGCACGTGGGCCGGTACGACCGGTTCCAGCGCCTTACGCATGGCGACCTTCGATTGGGTGCGGGTGATCTTTTGATTGATCGGGATGTGTCTGGCGACCTCGAAGACCTCTTTGTCGAGGAAAGGCACTCGGAGTTCGAGCGAATTCGCCATCGTGACTTTGTCGGCCTTGACCAGGATATCGCCGCGCAACCAGGTGAACAGGTCGAGATGCTGCATCCGGGCCACCGGATCCCAACCTTTCGAGAGCTCGTAGATCGGATCGGTGACTTCCCGGAATGAGCTCGGCGAATAATTGCGCAGCACAGCCTGCAACTGCGATTCACGGAAGTTACGCGCGTTACCGTAATAGCGTTGCTCCAAGTCGATCGAACCACGTTCCAGCAGGCTCTTGCCGCGGAACCCGTGGGGGAGTGCCCGGCTGACCGCGGCAAGTCCCTTACGCAGCGGGCTCGGCAGAACGGTGAGTGGACGCAAACTCAGCGGCTCACGGTAGATGTTGTAGCCGCCGAAGAGTTCGTCCGCGCCCTCACCAGAGAGGACGACCTTGACATGCTTGCGGGCTTCGCGTGCCACGAAATACAGTGGCACGAGCGCGGGATCAGCAACCGGGTCGTCCAGATACCAGACGATCAGCGGCAGCGTCTCGCAGAGTTCTTCTTCACTGACCGTCTTCACGAAATGCTTGACACCGATCGCGGCAGCGGATTCAGCTGCTACATCCACCTCGGAGTAGCCCTCGCGCTCGAAGCCAGTGGTGAAAGTCAGCAGGTTGGGGTTGTACTTCTTCGCCAGAGCGGCGATCGCGGTGGAGTCGATACCGCCCGACAGGAACGAACCTACGGTCACGTCGGCGCGCATGTGCTTGGAAACCGAATCGTCCAGTACCTCGAGAATCCGCGCGTGAAGCTCAGCCTCGGCCTCGGGACCGTTCACCTTGGTGGGAGCGAAGGTCGGGCGGAAATACCGGACAGTGGTCAGCTCGCCGTCACGCAGGGTGAAGCTAGTACCCGATTCGATGCGTCGTAGATGCGCGTCCGCAGACTCGGGTTCGGGCACATATTGCAGGACGAGGTAGTGGCGCAGCGCGTCCAGATCAACCTCTGCGGGCCCGGTCAACGCCCGCAGGCTCTTCGCCTCGGACGAGAACCCGAACCCGTCGCTGGTCTGCGCGAGATAAAGCGGTTTGATCCCGAACCAGTCGCGGGCCCCGAAGGCGGTCTTGGTCTCGGTATCCCAGATGACGAAGGCGAACATGCCACGCAGCTGTTTAACCCAGTCGGCGCCATGATAGTGGTAGCCGGCAAGGATCGCCTCGCCGTCGCCAGAAGTATGGAAGACCGCATGATCATCGGCGGCCAGCCGGGCGCGTAGTTCGACGTAGTTGTAGATCTCGCCGTTGAAGACCATCGCATAACGCTCAGGGTTTTCCGGCGGCCCCCAGCGCAGCGGCTGCATGGAACCTTCGATGTCGATGATGCTGAGCCGGTTGAAGCCTAGGACCGTGCGATCGTCATGCCAGATCGCGGTATCGTCCGGCCCGCGATGGCGTTCGCAGGCCATACCTCGTGTCACCTGGTCGATCCGTGCCTCGTCGAGCGCATCGGTCGAAATGAAGCCCATCAAGCCGCACATCCAGATACCTACCGTCCTGCCGGTCTCGGGTGATCAGTCGTCGGGAAGGATACCCGACAGCCTCCTCCGACACTATTGCCGAGAATTACAAGAATCTATCATCTGGCCTTTTCACCCCCCGACCAGCACGGCGACTTGCAGACATGACACAATCACCTCATGAGTCCGCGACAAATTGAGGTCTCCGAACCCCGCGAGATTGGTATCACTGAGCTGGTGCTACGCGATGGCCACCAGAGCCTGTTAGCCACCCGCATGGCCATGGAAGACATGGTTGATGCATGTGCAGATATTGATGCTGCCGGCTACTGGTCCGTCGAATGCTGGGGTGGAGCTACATATGACAGCTGTATCCGTTTCCTGAATGAAGATCCGTGGGAGCGCCTGCGAACCTTCCGCAAGTTGCTGCCGAACAGCCGCCTACAGATGTTGCTTCGAGGGCAGAACCTGCTCGGCTACCGCCACTATGAGGACGAGGTCGTTGATCGCTTCGTCGCGAAGTCGGCCGAGGCCGGCATGGACGTTTACCGTGTCTTCGACGCCATGAACGATCCGCGTAACCTCGAACACGCCATGGCGGCAGTGAAGAAGGTCAACAAGCACGCCCAGGGCACGATCTGCTACACCATTTCCCCCGTCCATACCGTTGAGGGCTACGTCAAACTTGCCGGTCAGCTGCTCGACATGGGTGCCGACTCGATCGCACTGAAGGATATGGCTGCACTGCTCAAGCCGCAGCCTGCCTACGACATTGTCAAGGGCATCAAGGAGACCTATGGCGACGTGCAGATCAACGTGCACTGCCACTCCACGACCGGTGTCACCCAGGTCGCGCTGATGAAGGCTATCGAGGCCGGCGCCGACGTGGTCGATGCTTCGGTCAGTTCTCTGTCCCTCGGGCCGGGTCATAACCCCACCGAATCGGTTATCGAAATGCTCGAAGGCACCGGCTACACCACCAGTGTCGATATCGATCGCGTTTACAACGTGCGGGACCACTTCAAGAAGGTTCGTCCGAAGTACGCAGAGTTCGAGTCGAAGACTTTGGTCGACACGAAGATCTTCTCTTCGCAGATCCCCGGCGGCATGCTGTCCAATATGGAGTCGCAACTGCGCGCTCAGGGTGCCGGCGACCGTATCGACGAGGTCATGGAGATGGTTCCGGTCTGCCGCAAGGACGCCGGTTACCCGCCACTGGTGACCCCGTCCTCACAGATCGTGGGTACCCAGGCCGTCTTCAACGTGCTGATGGGCGAGTACAAGGTCATGACCGGCGAGTTCGCCGACATGATGCTCGGCTACTACGGCGCCTCGCCTGCCGAGCGTAACCCCGAGGTCATCGCGAAGGCCGCTGAGCAGGCCAAGAAGGATCCGATCGACGTTCGTCCGGCAGACCTGCTGGCTCCCGAATGGGATCAGCTGGTTGAGCAGGCGTCGGCGCTCAAGGGCTACGACGGTACCGAAGAGGATGTGCTCACCTACGCGCTCTTCCCGGGTGTCGCTCCGACCTTCTTCGAGAGCCGCGACGAGGGACCGAAGTCCGTTGCCCGCACTGAGGCTCAGATGAAGGCCGCTGCTGAAGGCCAGGCGAATGCTCTTGCCGGACCGATCAGCTACAACGTCACAATCAACGGGGCCAGCCACAGCGTTTCCGTTGAGCCGGCCTGAGGGGGAATCCTAGATGGCTAAGCAAGACACTATGGAAGCACGCCTGGCCCACCTCGAGGAGGAACGGGCACGCGTGCAGGCCGGTGGCGGCGCGGCGCGCATCGAGAAGCAGCACGAGAAGGGCAAGCTGACTGCTCGTGAGCGGATCGATGTCTTCACCGATCCGGGTTCGTTCATCGAGACCGGTGCGTTCCGCAAGAACCGCACCACGGCTTTCGGTATGGACAAGGCGGATATGCCTGCCGACGGCGTGGTCACCGGCCACGCCTCGGTGATGGGCCGCCCGGTCTATATCGCCAGCCAGGACTTCACCGTTGTCGGTGGTTCTGCGGGTGAGACGCACAACATCAAGGTCACTGAGACGATGGAAAGCGCGCTGATGAACGGCGCTCCTTTCGTTTTCATCAATGACTCGGGTGGCGCACGCGTGCAGGAGGGCATCGATTCGCTGTCCGGCTATGGCAAGGTTTTCTTCGCCAATGTCGAACTGTCCGGTGTCGTACCGCAGATCTCGATCATCGC
>JALHFX010000166.1 GCA_022837595.1 Propionibacterium sp. | reverse complement strand
GCCGGCAGCAGGCGCCGAGGCGGTCAGCAAGAAACAGGGTTACTCGCACCCCAACACCCGTGACTGCTCCCCAGATCGCTTTGCAGGCCCAGTTTTGTCAGCGAATAGGCATCTGGGGACCACTGACGGGTGTTGGCCGGGTTTACCCCAGTGCGATTCATCGTGGGGGCGTGCTTACAACCGGGATCATCTGCGCCCGTGAAGCAAACCTGTGCCGGATACGAGGAGAACGTTCACGAACGTTCTCCTCGTTCACCCCGCCAGCTTTATCGGTGCACGAACCGTCGCGCGCAGGTCTGGAGTTCCACACCGGGGCGTGGATCGTGCACGGTGACAAGCATCAACACGTCTCAAACCGCTTCGCGTTCGTGCTACAGGACACTCATGGGGAACCTGGATCTCATGCGCTACAGGACACTCATGGGGAACCTGGATCTCATGCGACACCCTGATCTCGACGCACGCGACCGACTCCACCGAGCAAACACTTATCGGCATATTGCCGAGATGCCACAGCCGAAAGCACGTAGTTATGCGCCCCGGCACCTACTCCAACCAGCCTCTTGTCCATGAGGTGTGGTTGGTCCCACCGACGTCAGCCATTTCCGTTGCCGGACCGCACCAGCCGATCTTGCCGAGCCGCTAGGGCGCACTCTCTCGAACGTTCGATGTGGCAATCTAGCGTCAACATCTGCCAACTGAGCTATCGCATAGCGAATAACACCCGATCAAATCCGCTCCGGCCCCGCATCACCAACGCATCCGGGGCACTAACCTGGTGGAACTCGGGTCGGTGGCTTCTCGGCGGGTTTATTGGTTGTGGGAGCGGTCGGTGTGCTGCTGAGCATCCTTGGTGGATCGAACCCGAGCTCGGATGACTTCCGCATTGCAATGTCCAGCCAGCTGCTGGTGTGGATCTATGCGGCGATCATGGTCGTCCGCAAGCGTCGGGAGGTGCTGCGCGTATATCCGGGTGCTCGGGAATAGCCCGTCGTCCGCTCAGCCGAGGCTCGGGTGGCTGCTCGCGTTCGTCACCTGTTGCGAACGATCCAAGGACTTTCCGGGCCGCCGATGCCGACCGGGCTGCGGGTGCCGATCGAAGTCCGAGAGCGGTCGCGGCCCGGCCAATGCCCGGCGAGCAACATGCAGATAGCCGTTGGAATCGGGTACGACCTGCCAACTGACCAGGCTGATGGCGTCGTCGACGATTTCGAGGCCGGTGATGTAGTCGGGGAAGACGCAGGCGCCGGTATTGAAATACGGCGGGTCGTCGTCGATCGGAAAGCGTTCGCGGTGGGTATGGCCGCAGATCAGCGCCGTGCCGTGTCTGAGGATCCAGCGCACATAATTGCGTTCCACCTTGTGGCGCTGGTAGCTGTTGCGGGTCGGACTCGATGGGCTGCGAATACCGAGCGCATGCAGGTGCCGCCAAAGGATGCGGAACATGAACATCGAGAAACCCCATATCTGATCGTTGGGGAAATCGCCCTGATGCCCGTGCACGGTGAGGATCTCTTGGTCAGTCTCCTTGTGACGCAGCAGCACCGCCTCTTCGACTTTCGTGCCGTCGAGCAGCGGCTCGACGTGTCCGGTGACATCGTTGAGCCGCAGATAAAGGTGCTGGCGGACGAACTTCGGATCTCGCAGTTGCATATCGTGATTGCCGTAAATGCGGATATAGCGGTCTTTGACATGGAACTGACGAAGAAGGCGGAAAACCTCCGGGTTGGCTTTGAGGATGTGATGGAACTTTGAGTACTCCCAGAGCTCGTCGTTGTCGCCGGCTTCGATGAGCGTGAATCCCTCGTCGAAGTAATGCTGAAGTGCAGCTTCGAAGATGTCGCGGTCCTTGTGGAATTCATCGGATAGGCTGCCGTCGCCGCGGTGGGAGTCGCTGAAGATGATGATTCGCGATGACGAGTCGATATCGAGGGTCCGGGCATTCCGATACGCCCGAGTGAGCCGCTGCATGGTCCGCATCGATCCGTGCCCTTCCGTTCATCCCCAGGATGCTCCAAGAGCACGCTGATCCCGAGCCGTGTCCCTAGACCATTGAGGTTAGCCCGGCTGTCTGTGTTCTGTGAGGAATCGCTGCCGGTTTCGCTACCGACGTCACCAACCGGCTTGATCGCATTCCTCACGGCACTCGGATTCCGATTGCAAAGTGATATGCGAGATGCCGAAGTCTTCACGCAAAACCCGATGAGCGGCGAGCATGGTGTCAGGACGATCAGTAACGATGTGCGCCGAGGCCACGTCCATGCCCGACGTCAGCTGCCAGACGTGCAGGTCGTGTACTTCGACCATGCCCGGCAGATTCTCCAGGGCGGCCTGGACCTCGGCAGGCTCGATGCCTGGGGGAGCGGCTTGCGCCAAGACACGCAGCACTTCGCGGCCCAGCATCACCGCCCGAACCGTGATGAAGATTGCAATGCCCAGGGCGATGATGGTGTCCCACCACGAGCTGCCGGTGAGCCGGACGAGGATCGCGGCCACGATGACACCGACCGAGCCCAACGCATCCGCCAGAACTTCGAGGTAGGCGCCCTTGATGTTGAGGCTTTCGGTGGATCCCTCACGCAGCAGCAGGATACTGATGAGATTGATGATCAAGCCGAGAATGCCGACCACCAGCATGGTCCCGGACGCGGGTTCAGGTGCGTTACCCAGGCGGCCGATCGCCTCAATGGTGATGAAGACCGCAACACCCAACATGATCAAGACGGCTAAGCCGGAGGCGAAGACCTCAATGCGGTAGTTGCCGAAGGTGCGGCGTCCGTGCTTGTCACGGCGCGGTGCCAGGTGGACCGCCAGCAGCGCCGCGCTGAGCGTCACGACATCGGCAGCCATATGCCCGGCATCGCCGAGTAGCGCCAGTGAACCGGAACTGAGCGCGGCCACCAACTCAACGACGAAGAAGCCTGCGACCAGGGCGAAAGTGATGATCAACCGCGAACGATGCTTGCCCGCAGCCGAAACCGCATGCGAATGGCTCATGACTGCTCCTGAGCGTCGGAGTCATTGTGGGCAGTGTGCTCGCGAGTGACGTTGAG
>JALHFX010000165.1 GCA_022837595.1 Propionibacterium sp. | reverse complement strand
GTTCATCGGGCGCGAGGTCGGCGTCAGTGTCGGGCGGTTGTACCACCGAGGGTCATGTTTGTTGAGAAGTCAATTTCCACTGGAAACGGCATAGAGCCGCATTAAAACCGCCTGGTATAGGCAATCGATGCTGCAATCTGCGAATGCGAGACCTCGATTGGCTTGTCCGTAATCGGCAAGCTATCGTTACGCACCTTCTTCTTGAAACCGTAGGCTAGTGAAAAATCAATCGCATCCTCAGGACTGAACGCGTATGAGAACCCTCCAGTAAGGTTCGTGGTCGGCGTCGACGGGATGATCGGCAGGGTCCCGCTCGAAGGACTCGCCAGTTGGGCATAGTGCGCGCCGGCGCGCACGGTCCAGTTGGCGTTGTAGCGGTATTGCGCTCCGAGCGAGAACACATTCACGTCCCGATAGTTGAACGGCAACTTCAGATCGAGCGTGTCACCAGATCCCGCCTGCTTGAAGCTCACGCTGATGTCCTCCATGACGTCACTCCAGAAGACTCGCTTGTAGTCGAAGGCGACAGTGAGCTGGTCGCTGAATGTATGACTCATGCCGACCACCAACGATGCAGGCATCTCGAAGTCGTGCAGCTTGGCTTTCCCCGGGAGTCCAATATTGCCTGCCACGGCACTAACTGCGGTGAGGTCGGCGTCGCCGGATAAGTCACCCACACGCGTCTTCAAGCTGTAGGCGACGCCAAATCGCGTCTGGGGACTCGGCTGGTAGGTAACACCAAGCCGCCCGCCGACGCCCCACGCCTCCACGCCCCCACCCGTGGCACGGTGATTATTGATGTCCAAATACCCGGCTGAGAGTTGCGGCACGCTGAGCAAGCCAGGCACCAGGGAACCGGACACCCTGCCCTGACCAGCCAACGTGCCGATCTGCGTCGTATCCAACAGAAATCCCAGGTTCACCGAGGTCCACACGGCCTCCAGAGAAGCTCCCACGGACAACCTGTCGTTCACCTGGTACGCAGCAGAGACCGGTATGCGCAAGACCAGCAGACGCGAGTAATTGTCCAGTCCGGTATCGACCGAGTTAGTCGAGGTACGCGAGAGGAAGCTGCTGCGCCCAAACTGGGTTCCAACGCCATCGGACGCGAAGGCGCCGACGCCAAGGGCCAGTTTGTCTGCGCGCCACAAGAAAGCGAGCTCGGGCCCGATATAGGGGCCGTTATTCCGCCCGTGACTATGGGAACGGGCCTTCTCGCCTGTGGCGGTATTCTTGACTTCCAAGCCCGCCGAAACGATGTCCGCTCCCAACACCACATGCTTGCCTTCCTTCATCTGAGTCAGCGTCGCGGGGTTCAGCATCATTCCTTGGGGCCCAATATCAAAGGCCGCGCCAACCCCGCCCATACCCTGAGAAACCGGCCCAACCCCCACGAGGTTGAAGGCGTCTGTTGCGGTTGCAACACTTGGGAGCACGCAGGCAATGAACCCGACCGCGCCAATTTTGCATACTTTTTTATTCATTATCTCCTCCGTCTTATTTGTATTTCGAACTTAATCTTTAAATCGGAACTAAGCGTTTCGGCCGTCCGTGAATTTGTCGTAGAAGATCTTCTCCAACGGCACGCCGTGCTCGACAAGCCGCTCAATTGCTGCATCGATCATCGGTGGAGGGCCACATAGGTAGCCCTCAGCGCCTTTACGGGAACTCGGGCCAATCTGTTCAGTGACAAGACCGCGCGCACCGGTCCACGAGCTCGAGTCCGGCTCGTGCGAAAGCACCGGGATGAAACTGAACTCGCCCTGCCAGTTGGCGGCGATATTGCGGATCACGTCCAGCTGGTACAGATCGCCCTGGGTTCGCGCACCAAACAGCAGCGTGCAGTCGCGCTTGATGCGATTTATCCGCGCGTGCTCGAGGATGCTGATCAATGGCGCCAGTCCGCTTCCACCAGCGATGCACACCATGGGCCCATCACCACCGTGCAGATGAAAGGCGCCTTGGGGCGCCTCCATCTCCAGCGGCTCAGAATCGAGCTCGCCGCGAAACAGCGCTTCGGTGAACTGGCCTCCCGGGACCTTGCGGATATAGAACTCCAGGACCGAGCGGCCTTTTCGTTGCGGCGCGTTGGCAAACGAGTAGCTTCGGAAACGGGAAGAACTCGGCACCCGCAGATTTGCATACTGGCCGGCGACATAGTGGACCGGCCGATCTGCCCGGACTGTCACCTTGAGAATGTCATGGGTGAGCGGCTCCGTCGCGACGATCTGTGCCGAGAACGTCTCCGCAGCCGGCAGTTCGGCCGAAGGCGGGTCGATCTCGACGACAGTGAGCTCATCGCGCGGAACCGCCTGGCAAGCCAGGATATAGCCCGCCTCCAGTTCTGCCTTCGACAGCGTGTAGCCAAACGGGGTAGCCTCCCGAACACGGCCTTGTTTCAGGCGCGTCTTGCACGAGGCACAAGTGCCGACTGTACAGTCATGGGGGTAGGCGAAACCATTGGCCAACGCAGCCTCGAGCAACGTCTGTCCGGGATCGACCGTGATCGTGACCCCCTGAGGCAGGATTCGAACTTGCTTCGGCTTTGCCTTGCCGAAAACTGATTGAAGGGCACCTCGAATAACGCGAGGTTTTCAGTGAATCCGACCGCCAAATGATGGCCATGATCGAATTCGGTTCGATTTCTGCGGCGAATCACCGCTT
>JALHFX010000054.1 GCA_022837595.1 Propionibacterium sp. | reverse complement strand
GTGCGCAGCAAAGCTCTCGACACGACGCTGCTGTTTGGCCTGGGCGTGGCGATCATGGTGCTCGGAGTAACCGTGCCCGGGGTCTACGAGCCCTGAACCAGTCGGCCGCTTTTGCTCTCGGGCCCCTGTCTCTTCCGGGCCCCTGTCTTCCGGGCCCCTTCCTCTCCCCGGGCCGCATGCTCTCGCGGATTGGTCCTGTCATCCTCTTCCGGGCCGCTTTCTCTCGCGGATTGTGTAGGTGGCGGGTCCGACTCGGGCTCTAGTCCTACACGATCTGGATGAGGGAGAGGGCGGGCCGTTTTCTCTTCCGGGCCGCTTTCTCTCGCGGATTGTGTAGGTGGCGCGTCTAACACGGGCTCTGGATCTACACGATCCGGGCGAGGGAGAGGGCGGGCCGTTTTCTCTTCCGGGCCGCGTTCTCTCGCGGATTGTGTAGGTGGCGGGGACTCGGGCTCTAGTCCTACACGATCTGGATGAGGGAGAGGGCGGGCCGTTTTCTCTTCCGGGCCGCGTTCTCTCGCGGATTGTGTAGGTGGCGGGTCCAACACGGGCCCTGGACCTACACAATCCGGATGAGGAGTGGGTGGACGAGGGAGAGTGCGGACGACGGAGTGGGCGGCGGAGGGAGCGCCGGCGGGAGCGCAAGCTCTGCGGGATTGTGTAGGTGGGGCGTCCAACACGGGCTCTAGACCTACACAATCCGGACGGGGGAGAGTGCGGACCGGGGAGAGTGCGGCGGCGGGAGGGAACTCTGCGGGATTGTGTAGGTGGCGGGTCCAACACGGGCTCCAGATCTACACGATCCGTATGAGGGAGAGGGCGGGCCGCTTTCTCTGTGGGATTGTGTAGGTGGCGCGTCCAACACGGGCTCTAGTCCTACACGATCTGGATGAGGGAGTGGGCGGGCCACTTTCTCTGCGGGATTGTGTAGGTGGCGCGTCCAACACGGGCTCTAGACCTACACGATCCGGCAGAGAGAGGGCGAGGCAGAGAGAGGGCGAGGGAGCGAGGGGCGAGGGAGCGAGGGGCGAGGGAGCGAGGGGCGAGGGAGCGAGGGGCGAGGGAGCGAGGGGCGAGGGGCGAGGGCGGCAGAGAGGCCGGACGAACAAAAAGATCGTGTCTGGTTTTCGCCCAGGACGGGCAAAAACCAGACACGATCAGCGTCGAGGCGGGATCCGATCAGATCAGGCCGAGTTCGGTGACGGCCTTCTTCTCATCGAGCAGCTCGTCAACGGAGGCCTGCAGCTTGGCCTTGCTGAAATCGTTGAGCTCGAGGCCCTGGACGATCTCGTACTTGCCATCGCGCACGACGCAGGGGAACGAGCTGATGACGCCTTCGGGAACACCGTAGGAGCCGTCGGTCGGAACGGCCATCGAGACCCAGTCGTTCTCGGGAGTGCCAAGGATCCAGTCGCGCATGTGCTCGACGGTCGCGTTGGCGGCCGAAGCAGCCGAGCTTGCGCCGCGGGCCTCGATGATCGCTGCGCCGCGCTTGGCAACCTTGGGAATGAAGGTCTCTTCGACCCAGGCGTCGTCGACCAGCGAGCCGGCGGGCTTGCCGGAAACCTGCGCATGGTAGAGATCCGGGTACTGCGTGGAGGAGTGGTTGCCCCAGATGGTCATATGGGAGACCTCGCCGACCCCGACGCCGACCTTGGCGGCGAGCATCGCCTTGGCGCGGTTGTGATCGAGACGGGTGAGCGCGTTGAAGCGATCGTTGGGAATATCGGGTGCGTTCGTCATGGCGATCAGGGCGTTGGTGTTGGCCGGGTTACCGGTGACCAGCACGCGGATATCGTCAGCGGCGGACTCGTTGAGAGCCTTGCCCTGTGCGGTGAAGATGGCGCCGTTCGCGCTCAGCAGGTCGCCGCGCTCCATGCCTGCCTTGCGGGGCATAGCGCCGACGAGCATGGCCACGTTCGCGCCCTCGAAGACCTTCTTGGGGTCATCGCCGATGACGACGTTGGTCAGGTTGGAGAATGCGCAATCCTCCAGCTCCATGACGACACCTTCGAGTGCCTTCAGAGCCGGGGTGATCTCCAGGAGTCGCAGCTCGATGGGACGATCACCCAGCAAGGACCCGCTGGCGATGCGGAAAAGCAGGTTGTAGCAGATCTGGCCGGCTGCGCCAGTTACAGCGATCTTGACGGGGGTCTCACTCACAAGGATTCCTCTTCTCAACATTGGTTTAAGTCCGACATTCCTAGGCTAGACCAGCGCCCCGATCGGTGAGTGGTCTGGGTGGCAGATTATGGCATGCACTACGCCTTGCTTCGCGAACGCAGGAACGAGATGTCGGCGTCGCGCGCGGCACTCGGCGTCGAGAGATACAAACGCGACCGCTAGCCGTTCGTGGTAGCTATAGTGTCAGCAGCTTTACTAGCAGTTTTGCCGGCGGCTTCGCTGGCATGGTATGTGCGAACGTGACTACGCAGGCCCTCTTCTGCGCTGGCTTGGGTGGGGTATCGGAGAGCTGATGAGGTATCAGATTTTTCAGTTTGTTCCCCACAGAGCTCGCACCTCCACCAGAAGCCCTTGTAGGTGTTGTAGATCATTTCGCGCGCCTTGTGTCTTTGGCCTCAGGAGTTACCAGCTCTGAAGCAGCGCGACCAGCCGGGTCTCACGCTGAGTCAGCCTATGGAGGCTATCATGCACGATATCTACTTGAGCTGCCAACGCTGATCAAGAATCATCGATGTCCTCTTGGACACCTCCGCCGGCCTCGAGTCGTCCACTTGTTCGCCCGGGCCTTGCGGGCCGTCCCACCAGGGTGGGCGGGGCGTGTGCCCCTATCGCCATCCACTAGGCTCAAGACTGTTTCTGGGGTTGTCGCAAGGGAGCATAGCCTGATGCCTACGTCTGCTGATCTTGACGTCGCGCCAGGGTCCATCGTCCAGGTCAGAGATGAAGAGTGGCTGGTCACTTCGGTGGACGCCACCGCCGACGGTCAGCTGCTGCATGTCACAGGCACCTCCGAGTTGGTGCAGGGCACCACCGCGGCCTTCTACCCGAGTATCGACCGGGTCAACCCGCTCGACCCGGCCGACGCGAAGGTGATCGCCGATTCGTCCCCGCATTACCGCAAGGCCCGGCTCTGGCTGGAGTCCACGATCCAAAAGACAGCGACGCCGATCAACCAAGCCGATCTGGTGGTCGCCGACGGTGCTCTGGCCGATCCGCTGCCATACCAGCACACTGCCGTCCGCAAGGCCCTCGACCCCTCTCATTTGCGCACCCGAATCCTGCTGGCCGATGCCGTCGGTCTCGGCAAGACGCTCGAGATCGGCATGATCTTGTCGGAGTTGATCCGCCGCGGCCGGGGCGACCGCATCCTCATCGTCTGCCCACGCCATGTGCTCGAACAGACCCAAAACGAGATGTGGTCGAGGTTCGATATCCCGTTCGTGCGTCTTGATTCGCTGGGGGTGCAGCGGGTCCGGCAGAAGATCCCGGCCAACCGCAACCCGTTCACCTTCTATAAGCGGGTCATCATCTCGATCGACACCCTCAAACAAGACCGTTTCGCCAGCGATCTCGGCAAACACCATTGGGACGCGGTGGTGATCGACGAGTCGCACAATGTGACGAACTCATCGTCCAAGAACAACCAGTTGGCCCGCGTGCTCGCCCCCAACACCGACGCGCTGATCCTCGCCTCGGCCACCCCGCACAACGGCAAACGCGAATCGTTCGCCGAATTGATCAGGCTGCTCGAACCGACAGCGGTCAGCCCGACCGGTGAACTCAACGCCGACGATCTCACAACTTTGGTCGTGCGCCGCCACCGCAATTCGGACGAGGTCGCCAGCGTCGTCGGCGCCGACTGGGCCGAACGGCTGCCACCGAACAACCTGCTCGTCGACGCGTCCGACCAAGAAAACGCGGTCGCGGACGAATTGGCCACCACCTGGCTGCACCCCGCCAGTGGGCAGTCACCGTATTCGGGTGCAACCACCGCAGGGCTCTTCCCGTGGACGCTGGCCAAGGCCTTCCTGTCGTCCCCGGCTGCACTGGAAGAAACCATCGACAACCGGCTGCGGGGGCTCTCGTCCGCAGACCAGGCCCAAGCGAAAGAGATCGCGGCCCTCAAACAGTTACGTGAACTCAACCAGCAGACCTTCGAGCATTCGGCGAAATACCGGCGTCTCGTCGAATACCTCACCTCGATCAAGATCGCGAAGAACTCACCCGAACGGGTCGTGGTCTTCTCTGAACGGGTGCCCACCTTGGGGTGGCTGCGAGACAAACTCCTCCGCGACCTGAAACTCAAACCCGACCAGGTCGAGATCTTGCACGGCGGCATGACCGATGTCGACCAGCAACGCATCGTCGAGAGCTTCAAACAATCGAATTCCCCGATCCGGGTGCTGGTCACCGGCGATGTCGCCTCCGAGGGCGTCAACCTGCACCTGCAATGCCACGAACTTGTGCACTATGACATCCCCTGGTCGCTGATCCGCATCGAGCAGCGCAACGGACGCATCGACCGCTACGGCCAACGCCACAGCCCGCAGATCACCACGCTGTTGCTCAACCCGAGCACCGACGACTGGTCCGGAGATATCCATGTGCTCTCGCTGCTCCTGCAAAAAGAGGAGCAGGCCCACCAGGCGCTCGGCGACGCCGCCAGTCTGATGGGAGAGTACTCGGCGACCGCCGAAGAAAACGCCATCCGTGATGTGCTGGCCCAGCGCAAAAGCTTCGACGACGTGGTGAAAGACCCGGACGAGCTCACCGCAGACCCTGACGACAGCCTGGCCGCATTCCTCGACCTGATCGGCTCGGCACCTGCCACACCCGACCCGCAGCAGCCGACGGCACCGGCCAGCGATCCGCTCTACCGGGCGCCGGTCGATTTCTTGAGGGAGGCCGTCGAGGACTACTACCAGGGTGATCACGCGAAGGCCCCAGGCGATAACGGTTCGGGCGGCATCGGCTGGAAGGAGTTCCCCGCCGAACACCTGGTGGAGTTCATCCCGCCCGCCGATCTGAAGGCCCGGCTCGAGGTGCTGCCCGACAGCTATCTGCGGCAGCGCCAGGTGCTGCGCCAGATGAAACTGGCCACCACTAAACCGGAGGCAGACCGGTTGTTGAAGAACGCCCTCAACGACGAGAACGGATCATCGTGGCCCGAAGCCCACTATTTGGGTCCGCTACATCCGGTGCTCGACTGGGCGGCCGACCGTTGCCTGGCCGCGCTGTCGCGCAATGAGATCTTCGCGGTGCGCGGCAGCGTGCCGCACCCGACGGTGCTGCTGGTCGGCACCATCACCAATAAGCGCGGGCAGGTGATCTCGGCGGTGTGGATGTCGGTGGGCTTCGATCCGGACGACCGGTTCGCCTCACCGGTCGTTCATGACACGAGCTTCGATATGTTGCGGGCGATGGGTTTCGACGCCGAACTCAACAATCCGGGCCCGGTGGCCGATATCGATGAGCTGCAGGGTCTGATTCCGCGGGCCGTCCAGCAGGCTGCCGACTACCTCGAGTTCGTCGGGCAGGCCAGCATGGCCGACGCCAAGCACCGGGTGCAGGTCTGGAACCAGCAGATCGAGGCCTGGTCGCGGCAAGCCGAGCAGCTGCCGCGGATCGGCTCGATGAAGAAGCGACGGGTCGATGTCGAGCGGGAGAAGACGCTGATCGCGCAGATGGCGCCCGACCGTAAACTCGTGCGTCCGCTGCTGGTGGTGGTGCCTGCGGCGACGCCCGTGGAAAGCGCAGGGGGTGCCTAGATGGCCGCAAGCGACGCACTGCGCGTGGTCGAAGAGTTCGTCAGCGAGCACTATTTCACTTCGGACGCGGCCAGTGAAACCTTCCACAAGCGGGTGCTCGACCGCCGCAAGGCCTGGGATGGTTCGGACGAGCCGACCTCCCGTTCGCGGATCACCTCGTCCCGCGGCGAACTTCTGGCGCTGATCGCCGGCCTGTATCCGAACGCGACCAGCGGTGAGGCCGACGATAACGGTCACCAGGTGATGATCGACGACAGCCTTCGTCCGAAAGCCGCCGAGTTGAATCAGCGGCTGCGCCAGTTGCTCGGTTTCGACAGCGGCGAGTTTCATCACGAGACCACCGGCCCGGTGCACCGCTATGCGGCACACGGGGTGGACGAGTTCCCGCTGGCCATCGTGGACGCGGTGCCGGTGCCCTCCCTGGAGGATCTGCTGGTCAAGGGCGCGCCGACGCTGCTCACTGCCTGGGAGCCGGACGATGAGCCGGGAGCCAAGCCGATCACCTCGGTTTCGCAGGCGCTGTCGAGGCTTTTCGTTGAACGAGACGGCACCCCGCCCGCCGAGTTCGCGCTGGTCTTTGCCGGACGCTGGGTCGTCGTCACCCCTGCTGCCCGCTGGCAGCAGGGCCGTTTTCTGGGTGTCGACCTGCAAACCGTGCTCGAACGCAATGAGACCAAACGTGGCGGCGAACTCGACACCGCGATCTGCTGTATCGACTCCGAGTCGTTGGGACCTGATGAGACCGGTGCGATCTGGTGGAGTGACACCCTGGACGATTCCGCCCGGCACACCGTCGGTGTCAGCGAAGACCTGCGCGAAGGGGTGCGCACCAGCATCGAGATCATCGCGAATGAGGTGGTGCGACGACGTCGTGATCTCGGTCTGGCACCGCTGCCCGATGACCAGGCCCAGCCGCTAGCGAAGCAGTCGTTGCGGTTCTTGTACCGAATCTTGTTCCTGCTTTACGCCGAGGCCTCCCCGCAGCTGGGTATTCTGCCGGTCGGGGCGCCCGAATACGAGGCCGGGTATTCTATCGACCGGCTGCGCGACCTGGTGCAAGTGAAGCTCACCAGCGGCCGGTCACGCAACGGTACGCATCTCTATGATTCGTTGGCGGTCTTGTTCCGGCTGATCGATCAGGGGCACGGCTATGCGACACGAGCCGTCACCGATCAAACCCCCGTGGTGGCTCCGACCGCTAACGACCAATCGGGCCCCGCCAGCCACACGAGCCCCGACGGCCGGCCGGGTGCCCGACGCATGCTGGGCGACGATTCCGATCAATCAGCGGACGACGCCACCGGCGAGGTGCCCGGTCTCGAATTCCAGAGCCTGCGCGCCGATCTCTTCGCCCCCGGCGCGATCTCCTTGATCGATCAAGTGGGTCTCGGCAACCAGGCGCTGCAGCAGGTATTGGCCCGGCTGCTGCTCACCAAGGAGCAGAGGGGCCGCGAACGCGGTTTCATCAGCTATGTCGAGCTGGGCATCAACCAGTTGGGCGCGGTCTATGAGGGCCTGATGAGCTATACGGGTTTCTTCGCCTCTGAGGAACTCTTTGAGGTGGCCCGCGACGGAGACCCGAAGAAGGGCTCCTGGGTAGTCCCGGTCGATCGCGCCGAAGACATCGAGGAGAAGGATTTCGTCAGGGTCGAGGACCCCGACACCGGTGAGCAGGTGCCCAGACGCTACGGCACCGGAGAATTCGTCTTCCGGTTGTCGGGGCGCGAACGCCAGCAGTCGGCCTCCTATTACACAGCCGAAGTGCTCACCCAGTTCACCGTCGGCCAGGCCCTCGAAGAACTACTCGACCAAGATGGCACCGTCACCCCCGCGGACGAAATCCTGGGCCTCACGATCTGCGAACCGGCACTCGGCTCGGGAGCCTTCGCTATCGAGGCCGTCCGGCAATTGGCCGAGCAGTATTTGATCCGCAAACAACGAGAACTCGACACGAAGATTGACCCGGAGGATCACCCTGCCGAATTACAGAAGGTGAAGGCCTCCATCGCCTTGCATCAGGTCTATGGGCTCGACCTCAATGCCACGGCCGTCGAGTTCGCGGAGATCACGCTCTGGCTCGACACCATGGCGAAGGGCCTGCAGGCGCCCTGGTTCGGACTGCATTTGCGCCGCGGTAATTCGCTGATCGGGGCCCGACGCGCCTGCTACCGGCGCGATCAGATCACCGACACGTCTTGGCTGACAACCCCGGCCACCGATATTCCGTTGGCAGATATCGCAGAACGAGTGCGCAATGATTCAACGGCCCAGACCAAGGCCGCCGGACTGGTGCCGCACTGGCTACTGCCAGCCGAAGGCTGGGGCTCGACCGCCGCGTCGAAAGAGGCGAACACACTCGCACCCGACCGGGTCAAGGCCCTCAAAGCCTGGCGCAGGCAGGTCAAGATCAAGCCGACCACCAGCGAGGTGAAGCGGCTGGTCGATCTCGGCTATCAGGTCGAAGAACTCTGGACCATGGCCTATCGTCGGCTGCAGGTCGCCGACCAGCAGACCAGACGGAGGATCCCGTTGTGGGGTCAGGAACCAGATGATTCCGAGGCCGCCTATGTGACCAGGGAACAGATCGAGCAATCTCTGGCGGACCCCGATGGCGCCTACCAGCGGCTGCGCAGGGTGATGGACGCCTGGTGTGCGCTGTGGTTCTGGCCGCTCACCGAAGCCGAGATCAAGCCACCGAGCCTGGAGGAGTGGATCTCGACTTGCGAGGAGGTCCTGGGCATCCAGAGTATGAAAACCCGCAACGCGGTCAACCGCAGGAATCAGGAGCAGCTGGCTCCCGCGAACCCCTGGGACGCCCTGGCCGATCAGGAGAACTTCCAACTCTCGGCGGCTGGTGCTGCGGCGCACGTCAGTGACGTCGTCGAGGCGCACCCGTGGCTGCAGGTCTGCGAGAAGGTCGCGGCGCAGCAGGGATTCTTCCACTGGGAGCTCGACTTCGCTCCGATCTTCGGACGCGGCGGCTTCGACTTGCAGCTGGGGAATCCGCCCTGGGTACGGCCGCGGGGTGACGTTGATGCCCTGCTTGCCGAGGGAAACCCCTGGTGGATGCTAGCGCACAAGCCATCCGAGGCCGAACGCGCCGAAAAGCGCGAGACAACGCTGCGGTTGCCGGGAATGATCGACGCTGTGCTGGAAGGCACCGGTGATGTTGTTGGGCTGGCTGGTTTTGTGGGCGATGTCACTAACTATCCCGTGCTCGCCGGGTTACAACCCGATCTCTATCGTTGCTTCATGGCTCAGGTCTGGGCGCATCAATCTATGCGAGGTATCTCGTCGCTGGTTCATCCCGAGACACATTTCACTGATGAGAAGGCTGGGCTGCTTCGCGAGAACACTTATCTGCGCTTGCGACGGCATTGGCAGTTCGTTAACGAAGTGAAGCTATTCGAAATTGATGACAAGAAAATCTACAGTGTGAATGTCTACGGAGTTCCACAGAACACTGGATTCGACCAGGCAACGGCGCTCTATCAGCCTGCCACCGTTGTGAACTCCTACCGGCATAATGGCGACGGCGAAGAGCCCGGGTTCAAGTTCGAGGGGAAATGGGATACCAGGCCGCACCGGGCCAGGATTCAGCGAGTGACCGATGAGACCCTCGAAGTTTGGCGTGACCTGCTGGAGTCTTCTGACACGCCGCCGCGCCGCAGCCGGATGGTCTACACCGTGAACCGAGAAGTGGCTGATGTTCTGGCGAGGCTTTCCCACGCCGATCGCATTGGTTCCTTAGGTCTGTATTTCTCGCGCGGGTGGGATGAATCGATCGACCGCAAGAAGGGGTATTTCGTCAAGGAGTGGGGTGTTCTGGCCACATGGAACGATGTCATCTTGCAAGGCCCGCACCTGCATGTCGCGAACCCCGCCTATAAGACGCCGAACCCGACCATGAGGTCCAATGAGGACTGGTCACCGGTCGACCTGGAACACCTGACCCCGGATGCTATCCCGGCAACCGCCTATAAACCGGCCGGGGACCGAACAAAATATGACCACGACTACACGCACTGGACTGACGATCCCAGCAGCCCAGGCTCTCTCGACCGAGATGGGATTCACTGGGAGGACGAGTCAGCACGCGATCATTTCCGGATTGCCTGGCGAACGATGGCAGCCAACACTGGCGAACGCACATTGATCCCTGCTGTTCTTCCTCCTGGCTCCAGTCATGTGGATGGCTTATTCTCCGCCACTTCGAAGCATCTAGCTCACGTTCCAATCGCCGCCGGAACGCTATCCAGTCTTATCGCGGACTTCGCAATCAGAGTGTCGCCAAAGGCACACATTCGAGTTGCGGCTCTCGAGAGGCTTCCCTTACCACCCTTGGATCACCCCCTGATTCCTGCCCTCATTCTCCGCACATTGCGTTTGAACTGCCTGACGAATGCCTATGCGCCACTATGGGCCGACTGCTGGGATCCGGCCTTCCAGCGCGATTCCTGGACCCAAACCGACCACGTCTTCACCGACCTCGGCGATGTCACTCCGGAATGGTCCAGGTCGACCCCGCTGCGGCGGGATTCAGATCGCCGCCAGGCGCTGGTCGAGATCGATGCCTTGGTGGCGCTGATGCTGGACATCCCTGCCGAAGAACTTTGCACGGTTTACCGCACCCAGTTCGCGGTGCTCTACGGCTACGACCACGGCCAGGGCAGGGGCCGCTATATCTTCGACGCGAACGGCCGGATCATCCCGAACACCGTCTATGCCGCCTGGCAGAAGAAGGGCGATGCCATCGCTGCCGAGGAGCGCACCGCGACCAACGCCTCCGGACACACCTATATCTATAAGCTGCCGTTCGAAACCTATGACCGGGAAGCCGATATGACGACGGCCTATCACGAGTTCGAGCGTCGTTTGGCCCGGCTGCGCGAGCAGGGGAGCAGATCATGAGTGAACTGCTGCCTCCCCGCGAGGCCCGAGCCCTGCAAGACCGGCTGCTCGAATACTTGACCACCACCTTCGCGCTGGCAGACGGCGACGCCCAGACCGCGCTGGCAGAGTTTCTCACAGACCCGGCCAACGGCCTATTCAAAGGCCCCTATCTGCGCACCTCGCTGCCGTTCCGTCCGGCACCGAGACGCTCAGCCGAAGGGCTTTCTTGGACCCCGCCCGGGTTCGTTCCCTATGGGCATCAGGCGGCGGCATTCGCCAGGCTGAACTCGGCCGAGCATCGTCCGGCGCCGACCCTGGTCACCACCGGAACCGGATCGGGTAAGACCGAAGCGTTCACCTACCCGGTGCTCGACCACATCGTCCGCGCCAACCGTGCCGCGCAACAAGGCGTCAAGGCACTGTTCTTGTATCCGATGAACGCGCTGGCCAACGACCAGGCGTCCCGGCTCGCGAAACTGATTTCGGCGCCCGGTGACAACCCGTGGTCATCGGTCACCGTCGCGATCTATACCGGTGACCAAACCCGTGAGCGCACCAAGGTCAGCGCCGACGGGCTGATCACCAGCAGAGAGATCATCCGATCCACCCCACCCGATCTGCTGCTCACGAACTATAAGATGCTCGACCAGCTGCTGCTGCGCGAAGCCGACCAGCGCATCTGGGCGGCCTCCGCAGATAGCCTGCAATACCTGGTGCTCGACGAATTCCACACCTATGACGGAGCCCAAGGCACCGATGTCGCGATGCTGCTGCGCCGACTCGGGCTGACCCTCAAATCGTATTGGCCCGAGCGCGGCAGCCAGACCGACAGCCATTCCGCCGATGAATGGGCCCGGCCGCTGGGCCGGATCACCCCGGTGGGCACCTCGGCGACCCTGGGTGGGGGCACCGATGCCGGCATGGAGCAGATGATCGACTTCGCTACCACGATCTTCGGTGAAACCTTCGACCAAGAGTGCGTGGTCACCGAATCACGCCGCGATCTCGACGACTGGACCCACGACGCCGAGGCCGAGGTGCAGGCGTGGGGGCTTCGTCCGCTCACCATTACGACCAGCGGGGCCGCGCAGATCCATGCCGCGGCGCAAGCCTGCGACGGTGACGCGGCCCAGATCTGCCACCAGGTGCTGACCGGTATCTATGAGGCTGCCGACCAAGACCGGACGGTGAGCCTGCCCGGCAGCGATGACCACGTTGGGCTGCTGAGCCTCGCGAAGGCGCACCCTCTCGTCCGCACCCTGATCTCGAAAACCAGCGACGCCACCCACATCGACCGGCTCGCTGATGATTCGGAACTCTTCCACGGCGAGAGTAGTGACGCCGCATCCCACCAGGCGCGCGCCGCGTTCTTGCTTGACCTGATGGCAGCGCTGGCCCATCTGCGCGCGTTGCCCGACCGGCAGGCGGTGAGCACCGAGACTCATCTGTGGGTGCGCGAACTTTCCCGCATCGACCGGCAGGCCGGCACCCAGGTGCGCTATCACTGGGCCGATGACGGCGCCCCCGCCCCCGATATCGACGATGCGACCGGCAGCGAGCACTCCTGGTTCCCGGCCATCTACTGCCGCCATTGCGGACGCTCCGGCTGGGGTGTGCAACTGGCCAACACCGGCACCGACTTGGCTGCCGACGACAAACACATTCGCCGCAACCACGCCAACCGCTCCGGCAGATTCCGAGCGCTCATCGCCGCCACCCGCGAAGCCGAATCGTCCGATGACCTGAACAATCCCGACAACACCGACAGTCGGCTGGTCTGGTTCGATGCCCCGGCACGCAGTTTTACCACCCAGCGGCCAGAACCCGACGACGACGACTTTCGGGCGGGGCTCATCTTGCCGGTGCTGATGCTCACCGGCGACGAGGCAGACCAACAGTCCAAAGCCGACGAATGCCCCTCCTGCGGTAAATCCGATGCCATCCGCTTTCTCGGCTCGGCGGTCGCCACCTTGATCTCGGTGACCATGTCGAACCTCTTCGGGGCCGCAAACGTCGACCCGAGCGACAAGAAGGCCCTGGTTTTCGCAGACTCGGTACAAGACGCCGCCCACTATGCGGGTTTCATCTCGGCCCGCTCGCATTCGATCACCTTGCGTGCGGTGCTGCGTGAAGGGTTGGCCGATGGCCCGCAAACCCTGCCCGAACTCACCAGCCGGGTTCTCGAACTCGCCTGGGGTGACCGCTTCCGCCGCTACCGGATACTGCCCAACGAGCTGGCCGCCGACCCGGGTATGGCGCCGTTCTGGACATCTGCGAACAAGAGCGGAATCCCCGTCAGCGTGCGCAACAAAGCACGCAACCGGTTGGAATTCGACGCGAACCTGGAATTCGGGCTATCCGGAAGCTTCGGGCGCACCCTGGAACGCACCGGGTCTGCCTGGGCCCAGGTCGGCACACCCGCCCCGGCGGCGCTGGCCGAATTGGCCCGCCAGGTGCTGGCCGAGGTCGACCAAGACCGGCTCGACGCCCCACTGGCTGCGACCGACGACGAGCTGCTGGTGCGCTGGGTTCGGGGTGTACTCGAACGGATGCGCACCCAAGGAGCGATCGACCACCCCTGGTTCGCCCCGTTCATCACAGGCGACGGCAACCGCTTCTTCCTCTGGGGCGGACGCAAACGCAATGTGGGGATGCCTGCCTTCCCGACCGGACGCGCCACCCCCGGATTCCCTTATATCGGCGGAAGCCCCGCACCGGTCGGCAAAGGTAACAGCTCGAAGACGATGCTCCTGGAGCCGGTGGCGGGTTCGAGGTCGTGGTATGCCGACTGGACCCGCAAAGTGCTGCAGGTGCCGGCCGGGCTGGGTGGCGTGCTGGCCAAAGAACTGCTGATCAGGCTGAGCACGGCCGGAATCCTGGATACCGCCAGTACCAAACAGGGCCGCACCGTTTTCAAGATTCCCCCCGACCGTCTGGTCGTCGGCCCGGTTGCGGCCGAGGATTTGGCGCGGCGCAAAGTGCTGCTGCGCTGCGATATCTGCCGCACCCCCTATTCGGGTGGCCCCGAAACCGTCGCCGCACTAGCCGACGGGCCGTGTATGTCATTGCGGTGCGCCGGTCACCTGCGCCGTGAAGCCGGCGACCCGGACAACGCCTACCGCAAGCTCTACGAGTCGAGCGATATGCGCAAGGTGGTTTCGCGGGAGCACACCTCGCTGCTCAGCAACGCCACCCGCGCCGAATACGAGAATGCGTTCAAGCATGCTGCCGGCGACCCGGCCGCCCCCAATGTGCTGGTCGCCACACCCACCCTGGAGATGGGCATCGATATCGGCGACCTGTCGACCGTCTTCTTGGCTGGGCTTCCCCGCAGGGTCGCGAACTATGTGCAGCGGGTCGGGCGTGCGGGCCGTTTGACCGGTAACGCCCT
>JALHFX010000053.1 GCA_022837595.1 Propionibacterium sp. | reverse complement strand
GCACCACCGATTGATCGAAGAACTCCTTGCTGCCCCCCGATGTGGAGACCAGCAGTTCTCCGGCACGCGGTGGTTCGGCGGGCATCACAGTCCGATTGTTGCACCAAAGGTCGAGGCTGGTCGGGTCTTTGAACGATGAGCTGATCGGTGCGGGCTGCGGATCCCGGTGCGGACGCTGCCGCGATGCTGTGGGTGTGCGTCGGGCAGCGGCTACCGAAAAACACGGGCCACCAAACAGCAGCTACCGAAAAGCACAGGCCACCAAACAGCAGCTACCGAAAAGCACAGGCCACCAAACAGCAGCTACCGAAAAGCACAGGCCACCACACAGCAGCTACCGCTAATCGCGCTAGCTACCGAATGTCCGGCAGCCGTTGCGACTATCGGTAGCTTCTGGGATTACAGGCGAGCAAATCGGCAGCCGCTGCGATTATCGGTAGCCGCTGGGACCACGGGCGAGCAAATCGGTAGCCGCTGCGATTATCGGTAGCCGCTGGGGCCACGGGCGAGCAAATCGGCAGCCGCTGCGACTACCGGTAGCCGTAGATCAACCGACAATTCACCAGCAATAACGCCCGGATCAAACTCCACCTATACCCAAACAACTAGCAGCGACGCTCTACTAGTGAGGCAAATGGTGCTCGCTCCCGCGTGCCCCAAGTCGAGTGGACGCCGTGCAGCGGCTGAGACCCTCAGTTCGCACCATCGTGCCGACGCCGGGTTGCGGCGATGACCAGCCCGCTGATGGCCCCGACCGCGATCGTCCGGCGCAGCAGCCGCTCCAACCGGTCGAGACGCTTCTCGAGTCGGGCCGTGTCGACGGCAATACGACCCTCGTCGAATCGGTCGATCAGGTCGTCGAGTCTGCCGGGCATTCGCCAAATGATTCCGGCGGTGTCGAGCACCTGCCGTGCCAGGTCGGTGACCAGTCGGGTGCCCTGATCGCGAGTGAGCTGCTCGGCGAACGGCTCAATGGCATGCCAGATGTTGAAACGCGGGTCGAGGCCGGAACACACGCCAGACATCAACGCCATGGCGCGGATGATGAGCAGGAAGTTCTGTGGGAACTGGAACGGCAGCGAACGCATGACATCGCCGAACTCACTGGCGAAGTCCCGGAACTCGCTTGGATCAACCCTCTGCAGCTCGGAAAAGCCCATGCCTGCGAAGCGGTCGAACACCGCTGTCACAGCCCGTTCCAGTGCCTGGGGGTCGGCGTCGGGAAGCAGTACGCCGATCTGCCCCATGGCCTCGACCAGTCCCTTCCCGTCCCGGGAGGCGATGGCGATGAGCAGGTGGCGCAGGTTGTCCCTGAGCTTGTCCGGGATGTCGGCCATCATGCCGAAGTCGACGAACGTGAGCGTCCAGGTACGCTCCGCGACGTCCTGCCATTTCGGATGCGGGGTCACGAATAGGTTGCCGGGATGCGGGTCGGCGTGGAAGAAACCGTCACCGAACAGCTGTTCAAGCATCACCTCGGCCAGCGTGTCGGCCACCTCCGCCGGGTCGATGCCGGCGGCGCGGATGGCCTCGGTGTCGGTGATCTTGATGGCCGTGACGTTCGAGAGTGTCAAGACCTTGCGCGTGGTCCGTTCCCAGACCACCTCGGGATATCCGACGCGGGGGTCATCGGCAAACCGTTCAGCGAACCGTTCGGCGTTGGCGCCCTCGTGCAGGTAATCGACCTCCTCCATGCTGGTGCGTGCGAACTCTTCTACCAGCGCAGGCACATCCACGTGCGCGGCGACCGCGTGGGAGCGTCGCAGCCACCGGGCGATCACCCGCAGGGCGGCCAGATCAATGTTGACGATGTCCCCGATCCCGGGGCGCTGCACCTTGACGATGACATCGGTGAAACCGACGAGCCTCGCATCGCTGGGGGCCAGCCTCGCTCGGTGCGCCTGTCCCAGCGAGGCGGCGGCCACGGGGTCGGGCTCGAACGATGCGTAGGCGCGTTCCAGCGGAACACCGAGTTCCTGTTCAGCAAGGATTCGGATCTCGTCGAAGGAAGCGGCCGGGACCTCGTCTTGCAGGCCCGCCAACTCCTTGGTGATCTCAGGCGGCAAGACGTCCAGCCGCGACGACATGAACTGCCCGACCTTGATCATCAACCCGCCGAGTTCGACGGCAAAGGTGCGGAACTGTTTCGCGAGCTTGCGCATCCTCCTGGACTGGGTGCGTGTGCTATAGGCACCCAGACCGATCCGCGGCAGCGCTAGGTCGAACCACCACACGCGCGCGATGAGCCGCGCCGCGAACCACAGGATGCGACGGTAACGGGGACCCGCGATGCGGCGCCGGGACTTGTCGGCCCGGCCCACGTTCGCGGACGATTGCGCGCTCACTCCTTCGCGAGGATCGCGTAGAGGCTACGACGTGCGTCGTCCAGCACCGTCACAGCCTCGGCGATCTGGTCCGCAGTCCCGGTCCTGGCGACCTGTGCAGTCGCCTGCGCCAGTGAGATTCCGGAATGCGGAAGCCCTGTCTCGTAGAGCCCGCCGCGGGCACCGGGCAGCTCCCACGGAGCCGGCGCGTCGATGGCCTGCTCAGCCTCGTCCCTGCCGGCATCGGTCAGCGTGTACGTCTTGCGTCCCTCGGACTCCGCCGCGACAACAAGACCTTCGTCGGCCAGTTGCTGCAACGTCGGATAGACCGATCCCGCACTCGGTTTCCAGGCACCGTCGCTGCGCTGCGCGATCTCCGTGATGATCTGATAGCCGTGCATCGGCTGCTCAGCCAGCAAAGCGACGACCGCTGAGCGCACATCGCCCCGCGCCATCCGACGTCCGGGACCCCGATCTTCGAAGGCAGCACGCAGCTGGTCAAACACTTCACCCATGCCGGGCCCGCGCATCCCCGACCCAAACCCGAAGCTTGCCCGATGCCCACTGAACCCTTGCCCTGAGAACGCCCTGTTCATGGTGACCTCCTGCCAACCGTTGATGTTGAACGATTCAACGATAGTCGCCGATATGTCGTTAGCAAGTGTTCGGGGTCGACGTCCCGCGCGGCCTTGACCTCGTTAGCGAATGGACGATGAGCGCGTGCAGGTGCTTGACGTGGTCATATGAGGGCGCGGTAAGGAACTAGCCGTCGATAACGAGCAGGTCCAGAGCAACCACTCGTTTGAGCACCTCGACCCGTGGCTGAAATAATCCACCAATTTCCGGTTGTAATTGTCCTCATGCTGGTTGGTGTGGTGGTAATGAGTTTGCCCTGAGGCGCTGGGTGGCTCATGACGTCCGCGGCGCGAGTTACGCTGGAGCGGTCAGTACTTGCGCAGAAGGATTGGCCTTTGACCACGAAACTCCGCACGAACAAAGTTGGCGAGCGAAGTACTAAGGTGCATTAGTTCTTCGGTTCGGTTTGCCAGTGCCCGGACGATGAAACCTGCGCTATTGGTGCGCGATACTGATCCCCACAATGCCGACTCGCCGCCCTCATGGGATCGTACAAGATCCCTTACCTGATCGATATGATTATCGGTCAGGCCGGGTTCCAGACAGATCACAGTCGAGATGTGAGTACGCCCAGCCATGACGTATTCACGGTGGCTGCGGAAATCACTTCCAGTCGGATTGAGTTTGAGATTGTCGATGATCTCCAGCTTTCCGCCGACCGTGACCACATTCCGCAAGAAAGCTTGGTCATACAGGAACTTGCCACCGTCCGGGGACCACCCAGGCGTGATGATTTCAGACATCAGCAGGGAACCATTGGGGTGCACATCGGCGGTGATCTGCTGCCTGTAGTCGGCGTCCCGATAGAGAATCAGCTGATCTGGGATGTACTCCAAGACGGCGCAGTCCCCGACCTTGACATGCATATTCTGTACAACGTAGTCGTTCGGCGTGCGGTAGACCTTTACGGCCGACTGGTCTGTCAGAAGCAAGGATGCATCATGCTCGACCTCGACTTCGATGCGATAGGCATCTCCCCCGACATAGCCACCGCCGGGATTAACGATCGTGACATAGGCCTGACCGGTGTCGTCCAAGTAGTGGGTTCGGACTACTTTCAGCGCTCTAGTGAAATACTGCTGCTTGACGACAGACCTGCCTCCGCTGATTCCAACCCCCAATTCCAGGATGCCGGTTTCTTCACGGGGCGGGTGATGGCTGAAGATGTCGGCGGGGAGAGTCCACATCAGCTGGCGAGATCTTCCATGAGGACATCCCGACGAATCCACTCGATCACCTTATCGAGACCTTCGTCGGTCTTGAGATTGGTGAAGACGAAAGGCTTGTCCCCACGAAATTCCTTCGAGTCGCGCTCCATCACTTGCAGATTTGCACCAACGTAAGGCGCCAAGTCTGTTTTGTTGATCACGAACAGATCGGACTTGATCATGCCCTGACCCGCCTTGCGCGGAATCTTTTCACCTTGGGCCACGTCGATAACGTAGATGGAGAAATCCACCAGCTCTGGGCTGAACGTGGCAGACAGGTTGTCGCCACCGGACTCGACGAAGACGACCTGCAGATCGGGATGGCGTTCAAGCAGCTCCTCGATGGCAGCCTCATTCATGGAGGTGTCCTCGCGGATTGCGGTGTGCGGACAGCCGCCGGTCTCGACGCCGATGATTCGGTCAACTGGGAGCACACCGTCCCTGGCCAGAATCTTCGCGTCCTCTGTTGTGTAGATGTCGTTGGTGATCGCGGCCATCGAGACCTCTTCTGACATTGCGCGGGTGATGCGCTCGATCAGGGCCGTCTTGCCGGAGCCGACAGGTCCGCCGACTCCGATTTTGATCAGGTTGCTCATAATTCCCTTCCCGTGCCCGTTAGGACATAAACATTCGTGCGTGCAAGCCTTCGTGCTGCATTTGAGAGATTTCGATGGCTGGTGCCACGACCCCAAGTTCCGCAATAGTGTGACGCATTGCCAACTGCGCCGATCGTTCAATATGCTCGTAGGCCCCCACGAGTGTCCGCTGGCCCGCGTCTTGGCCGAGCGGGATAGCGCGAATGGCGTTTTGAGTCATCGAATTTGCCATCTGGAGCAGGTACGCATGAACCCCATCAATGGTTGAAACTCCTGCACAACCAAAAGCCAAGCCGGCGGCGATTCCAGGATTTCCGTGGTAACGGTTTTCGCTGATTCCCTCGGCATATTCGTTGACCAGGAACGCGTCCGAAACCGTGATGGCAACCACGCGTGCCATTCGTTTGCCCATGGCATTCATCGACTGTCGAACCTGACGAGGGGTCTGACTCGCGTGACATAGCTGATCAAGCTGCGACAACTGGGAGATCTTCTCCGTATCACTCAACTCGCTGGCAGCCAAATCCATGCTCAGCCGAACCGCCAAAGCTTCGTTGAAACTTGCCTGGTAAAGATACGTTGCCAGCCAGCGACCGTACGATTTTGCATCGTCGATCTGACCCGACTGGATAAAGGTCTCCATTCCTGCCGAGTGGGCGAAACTACCGGTCGGCAGTGCCGAGTCGGTCAAGTGCCAAGTGATCAGCTTGGTTCGGAGTTCAGTGGCTGTGTTCGGCATGGCGGAAAGCAGCGGGCATCTCTCGTTTGGCGCGTTCGAAGGGAACTCCCAGATGTTCCAAGGTGTGTTCGACGGTGTGGTCATAGCGAACCACCATCACGGACCCTTCGAAACCGTGATCGTCGGCAAAGAACTGGGCCTGCAAATGCCGGTTTCCGAGTGTATGAGCCACCGTGCCCATCTCACGGATGGTGCGAGGCCTGATGATCAGCACATCAACTGGGGCGATCTTGGCCACAATGATTCGTTCACCATCGCGGTACAGCACGTCGCCTGCTGATACCTCACGGAAATCGCTGGGAAAGCGCAGGGCGATCTCTTCGCCGCCTTCAGTCTGAGCGCGCTGGACCCGCTTCAATCGCTCTTCATTGTCGAATACGACGTAGTCAATCTTCAGGTCAGTGACAACATCCCCAGGCAGATCAGCAAGGTTCTCAACAATCTCGGTAACAATCATGGCTTCCTTGGTAGCAATTAGGGCTTCTTTTTCGAAGCTACAAGAGGGTGGAGGCGGACCTCCACCCTCTTGCGAGTTCAGCTGAATATCCGATGATACTCAGAACAGGAAATAGCGTTGAGCCATCGGCAGGACGTCAGCCGGCTCAGAGGTAATGAGCTCCCCGTCGACGGTGACTTCGTAAGTCTCCGGGTCAACCTCAATCCCTGGAGTTGCATCGTTCAACTTCATGTCAGCCTTGCTGATCTTGCGCATGTTCTTGGCTTCCAAGAAAGTACGGCTCATGCCCAGCTCGTCCGGTAGCCCAGCTTCGAGCGCTGCCGTCGGCAGGAATGTCACCGAACGCTCGCCGACGGCCTTGCCGCGAGCAGCGTACGAGTAGCGCATGGTGCGAGGCTGCGGCGTCGGAATGGATGCATTGGAATCACCCATGATCGAGCGCACCACGAAACCGCTCTTGAGAACGATGTCGGGCTTGACACCGAAGTAGGCGGGGCTCCAGATGACAAGATCAGCCAGTTTGCCCTCTTCAACCGAGCCAACGTTATCGGCGATACCCGCAGCTATTGCCGGGTTGATGGTGTACTTCGCGATGTAGCGCTTGATGCGATTGTTGTCATTGCCCTCGGAGTCACCTTCGAGCGGACCTCGTTGAGCCTTCATACGATGCGCGACCTGCCACGTACGCAGTACAACTTCGCCAATACGTCCCATTGCCTGGGAGTCGGACGAGGTGATCGACATGACCCCCATGTCGTGCAGAACGTCCTCAGCAGCAATGGTTTCCTTGCGGATACGTGAGTCAGCGAACGCGACGTCTTCCGGCAGATCAGGGTTCAGATGATGGCACACCATGATCATGTCAAGGTGCTCGTCCATCGTGTTGACCGTGTAGGGCAGCGTCGGGTTGGTGGAAGCAGGCAGCACGTGGGGCAGGCCGGCAACCTTCAGGATGTCGGGGGCGTGGCCTCCGCCGGCACCTTCGGTGTGGAAAGTGTGGATCACACGGTCCTTGAAGGCGGCGATGGTGTTGTCGGCAAAACCACCTTCATTCAGGGTGTCGGTGTGGATGGCCACCTGGATGTCCATCTCGTCAGCAACCGAGAGCGCCACATCGATGGCGTTGGCAGTCGATCCCCAGTCCTCATGGATCTTCAGACCAATGGCACCTGCACGGATCTGCTCACGCAGCAGCTCCGGGTCCGCCGCATGACCCTTGCCGAGGAAGCCTACGTTTATCGGGAAATCCTCAGATGCCTTGATCATGGTCTTGATGTTGGCGACACCAGAGGTGACAGTCGTGGCGTTCGTCGAGTCAACAGGGCCAGAGCCGCCACCAACGAGAGTGGTGGTTCCGTTATCCAGAGCTGCCTCGATCTGACCAGGGGAGATGAAGTGAATGTGGCTGTCGACTGCGCCTGCGGTGACGATCTTGCCCTCGCCGCCGATCACTTCGGTACCAACGCCAACAACGATGTCGACGTCGTCTTGGATGTCTGGATTGCCTGCGTTGCCAATCTTGAGGATGCGGCCATCTTTGACTGCAATATCGGCTGTGTAAATGCCTGAGTAATCGATGATCATGGCATTTGTAATGACGAGATCAGGAATCTGATACTCGTCGTGGGAACGGGAGTACTGGCCCATGCCATCGCGGATCACCTTGCCGCCGCCGAATGACACCTCCTCACCGTAGACGGTCAGGTCCTTCTCGACGCGAGCAACCAGCTCAGTGTCAGCCAAGCGAACACCGTCACCGGTGGTGGGGCCGTGCAGTTCGGCGTATTGGCGCCGGTCCATTTCAAGAGCCATTGTGATCTCTCCTAAAGCTCGTGACTAGAGTGTGCCGTTGATCTTGCCGTTGAAGCCCCAGACTTCGCGCTTTCCAACGTAGTCAATAAGGTTGACGGTGCGCTTGTCGCCTGGTTCAAGACGAACGGCGGTGCCAGCGGGAATATCCAGCCGCTTGCCCTTGGCGGCTTCGCGATCGAACTCGAGACCCGCATTGGCCTCATAAAAGTGGAAGTGGGAACCGACCTGTACCGGACGGTCACCCGTGTTGGTCACCTCAATGGTGATGGCTTCGCGGCCTCTGTTGAGAACGATGGGGCCGGACTCGCTAATGAAGTACTCGCCAGGAATCATGATCTGTTCTCCTCAGAACTACCGGATTGGATTGTGCACAGTCACCAACTTGGTGCCGTCGGGGAAGGTGGCCTCCACCTGGACGTCGGCGATCATCTCCGCGACGCCTTCCATGACGTCATCTCGGGAGAGGATCGTCACCCCGGAACTCATCAGTTCGGCCACAGACCTACCATCCCGTGCGCCTTCAAGCAGTTCAGCGGTGATCAGTGCGGTTGCTTCCGGAACGTTGAGCTTCAAGCCGCGTTCCTTGCGACGTCGGGCCACGTCGCCCGCTACGACAATCATGAGTTTCTCATGTTCACGCTCAGTCAGGTGCATCGAACTCTCTCTTTCTGGGTTGTGGCTCGTTTGGCAGGACTAAGCCTTCTCGTTGGCATCCTGCCCATCCTGCGTGACAATGACCGTCAGTGCAGCGGCAACGACAGTCTGTGCGATGGTAAACACCGTATTCCAACCGACTTGGCCGGTGATGAAGTTGTGGATGGCGGCCGCGATTCCGAGCAGAATAGCAACCACACCCAGCAAGACGAGAATTGCACGACCCGTAGTCGGCGAGGCTCCTGCACGAGGAACGGCTCTCTTGCCTATGAGCGGTTTGAAGGCTGACTGAATTAAGCCATTCTGCCATCCAACGCAGGCCAGAATCAGTCCCACGCCCACCCACTGGAGCCACGACGGCCATTCAGCGAACAGCGGGCCAGCAATGATGACCGAGGTCACCGGGGAGAGCAGCAGAATGCCTGCAGACAAGGTCGGATGTAGCCAGACCGAACCAAGCTGCACCATGGTCCAGGCAGCGGCCTGGCCAAGAACGATCAACAAGATGAGGCTGATCCAGTTGCCCATGTTGACCGGGTCGCCAGCCATGGTGGCCTGACTCAGGGTCGGGTTGTCGCCCAACACTGCCGGGAGCACCATTTCACCAGTAATGGGATCCTTGGTGAGAACACCCTGGGTGATGTTGAAGCCGTTGCCACCGGTGAACATCCAAATGGTCGGAGCAATCGCCTGGGCCAGCATCGTGTACATCATCGGCTGAACGTAGAGGTCTTTGCGCGGGGCGCTGGTGGACGCCTTCCGGGAGAGGTACAGATACATGGAGTAGCACAGACCGGAGGTCAGACCGAAGGCAGTACCGATGACCGACGTCTTCACACCACCGATCATCGACGGGCCAGCCGCGCCTTCAGCAGGTTCGAAGACACCGCCGGTGAAGAGCACACCGATGATCATGATCGGGAGGATGAAGACGAAGGACTTGGGCAGCTTGACCTTGTCAACGACCGCAGCCAGCATCGGCACGATAACGACCTGAAGGTTGAGCAGAATTGCTGCGACACCCGAACCGATCAGGAAGATCGAGTAGTTCCATGCCGTGAAATCGATACCTAAGAAGACGCCGGAAATCACAGCCAGCATGATGCTCTTGCGAGGCAGTGCCTGCTTGGTTCGGATTTCGCGGATCCCCAAGGGGAGTAGCAGGAGGAAGCCTAAGATGACGCGCAGAAAGGCCTGGGTGGCTGGGTCCATGTTGGCAGCCTTGACCCACAACGGAGTGCCCGAGAGGAAGAGGGTGCCGATCAGCAGTACCAATACGGCTTTACCGTGGGTGACCTGCTTGATCGGGGCGGGGATCCGAGACCCCACCGCGTTGGTTGGTTGGCTCATGCTGTATCATGCTAGGACATTATGAGCCCCCCTGGCTAGCACCCCGCCAGTATCAGCAAGAGCAGTGTTAGCAAGAGCTGCGGGAGCGGGCGACCGCGTCCGCTGACATCGTCCGCTATCTCGGTTGTGCACGTCGTGCCGTCCGTGCTGAATGCCGCCACACTCACCCAACTCCTCCTCCAGGTTCCCGACCCACGCAAACGTCGCGGCCCTCACCGGGCTGGTTTCCTGACCACCTCCGGGCCCAAACCAAGAGGTCCCGCCGACATCTATCGGCGGGACCTCCCAGACAGTGGTGGAGGTGGCGGGAATTGAACCCGCGTCCTGACGCGGCGCTACAGACATTCTCCGGGTGCAGCTGACTAGTCGTTCTACTTGGCCTCTGCACTCACGTCAGCATGTTGCAGACAGGCCCAGCCTGGTTTAAGTCCCAATCAGCCCTCCAAGCTGGAGCTGATCAGCAAGCCTTCAGAATGAGGCCAGGAACCGAACGGAAGGCTACGTCCGGGCTGACCCTTCGGTCACTGCTCAGGCAGCGAGAGCGAAGTCAGTGCGCTTTGAGTTGGCACTTATTGGTTTCCAAGGAACATTTACGAGTTGACCTTGGATTCTCGACCCGCTTCTCCTGGAACTACCGTCCCCAGTCGAAACCAGTCACCCCCTGTTGAGTTATCACTCATATAACACTATCGCACCGCGAAAGATTCCCCTCCGGCCGAAGCACTCGGACGCAGCACCCGGGAGTTCACCCGCCGCCATACCGCACCAGACTCCGGGATAACCGCATGCGAGATTCATGCCAACTGGTCGGCCACACTCTGCGCGATTGCTGCTTGTGTTTCGGGAGAAAGCGTTGCTCCATCCCCCACCCCGAGTTGACCGAGATCGATGTACACGCCGCCCACCGACTCAGTCGCCTGACGCAGCGATTGACCGTGCAGCGTGACCCAGTAGGGCACCTCCGGCTCGGTAGTGACCGTCGACAGCGTGACGAGCTTGGCGTCCGGTAATGCGGCGCGCAACGCGGTGAAGTAGTCGGCTGAGGGTGCGCTGATCGAAACGTCGCCGTCGGCAGCCCCACCGAAAGTGATAACCAGATCGGGTTTCTCTGCAGCGATCGCCTCAATGGCACCACCGAATGGCGTGCACGGCACATTCGGGTCGCAGTCACGTGGTTGAGCGATGAAGCCTCGTCCGGGAGCCGATAGGTTCGTCACGTTCGCCCATCCCAGCTGCCGGGTCGCAGGCCCAGCCCAGGTGCTCGCCGGATCACCGATCGAATAAGAATCCCCAATGATCACGACGCGCTGTGGCCCCGTCGCCGCCGGAGGCTGGGAGCTCGGCTGATCTGCTTCGGGTTCATCGGGGGCCGCAGCCTCGGTCTCTTCTGCGTTTGGAGCCTGAGCTTCCGAGGTCTTGGGAAGCTCAGGGACACCGGTGACCGTGCTGAGCGATCGGTCGCGCATCAAGGCGAGCCCGCTTACGGTGACAGCCAGCAAACCGAGGACGACCAGCGCAATGATGTCAAACCTGGGGCGACGGGTCGAGTTCATGGGTACCCTCCGAATTTGCTTGTCTCAGCGAAATGGTAGCGGTTAGTCTGCCCTCCACGCTCACATTATTCTAAGCACTGAAGATTGCCTGGCCCGCGCGCGAGCCCCAGCGCCTGCGTGCGTCCCTGGTGACGTACAAGTGACCGGCAAGGAACAAGAGAGCAAGCAATGGAACTGCAACAATACTTGCGTATCGTGCGCGACTACTGGCGAAGCATCCTCGCGTCGCTGTTCATCTGTGTCGTCGTGGCCGCTGGCGTGACGCTCATGCAGACTCCGATGTATTCCACGTCGTCCTCGGTCTTCATCACCGTGGAGAGCGGTGGTACCGCAGGCGAACTCTCCCAGGGCGCGAACTATGCCGAACGCCAGGTGAACTCTTTCATCAACGTGACGACCTCCGAGATCGTGCTGCAACCTGCCATCGACCAATTGGGACTCGACACGACGCCGACCCGTCTCGCCAAGGCGCTAGAGGTTTCCTCTCCGGCCAATACGTCGGTGATCAAGATCGCCGCTAAAGACCCCTCACCAGAGCAGGCCTCTCTGCTGGCCAATACGGTCGCAGCAAACCTTGAGGAAGCTGTCACCAGTCTCGCGCCGCCAGGACCGGATGGAACCAGGTTGGTGACCGCGACTGTTATCAATAGTGCGCCGATACCTGCCAGCCCTGTCAGCCCGCGGGTGACCACAAACCTTGCACTCGGCGTCCTACTCGGCCTGCTCCTGGGCTTCGGCCAAGCGGTACTGCGCAATATGCTCGACACCCGTATCCAGACGACCGAAGACATTGAACAGGTGACAGACGCTCCGGTGCTCGCGGCCATCGGGCATCGCGAAGGCGAAGCCGGACGCGTAGCGGAAACGAGCGGACCGGCTTGGGCCAACGCCGAGGCCTACCGACGGCTGCGCACGAATGTCGGGTTCGTCGGGCTCGGTGGTCAGCACCGCTCGTCTATGGTCGTCACCTCATCGCTGACCGGCGAGGGCAAGACTGAGACCGTGGTCAACCTAGCCCGCGTGCTGGCCGAAGCCGGTTCCACCGTGCTGTTGATTGACGCCGATCTGCGCCGCCCGCAGGTGGCCGATCGGATGGGTCTCGACGCCGATCTCGGTCTGACCGATGTGTTGACCGGGCGGGGGCCGATGTATGAGTTCGTTGTCCAGGTGGCACCGAATCTGACCGTGCTGGCGGCGGGCACTGTTCCACCGAATCCGTCCGAGTTGCTCGGCTCGGACGCGATGACTCATCTGCTCGAGGCGGTGGAGAAGCATTACGACTATGTGCTCTTCGATTCTCCCCCGTTGTTGCCTGTCACTGATGCAGTCGTCTTGTCGGCCAAGGTCGGCGGAACGATCGTGATCGCCCGTTCCGGCGAAGTGCGTCGTCCGCAGTTGGCCGCCGCACTCGATTTGTTGGACGCGGGTGAGGTCACGCTCTTCGGACTGGTGCTGAACGATGTGCCGCTGAGCAATCGGTCACATTATTACTCGTCGTACTATTACTCTGCCTCTCAACCGACGGATGAGGGCGTACCCGACGAGGCGCGGAAGCCGCGGCGCAAGCGTCAGCTATCCGCTCGCTGAAAGCCTCCATCGGGGTGCGGGCCTCTGCTCCCGGACCTGCCGTCTGCTCGTCCCCGTCCTGCCCCGTCCTGCCCCGTCCGGCCGGATCGTGTAGCTCTAGGGCCCGTCACAGGCGGCGAACCTCCACAATCCCCGAATGGGGAGGGCAGACGCTCCAGCGCGGCTTCCCGGCCTGCCGGATCGTGTAGCTCCAGAGCCCGTCACGGGCCACAGACCTACACGATCGCGGCAGGGATAGCGGCAGCGGCAGGGCAATCGCAGGAGCGGACAGGCAAGCCCTCTCCCCTGCCGGATCGTGTAGCTCCAGGGCCCGTCACGGACCCCAAACCTCCACAATCCCGAATGGGGAAGACAGACACTCCGACGCGGCTCCCCGCCTGCCGGATCGTGTAACTCCACAGCCCGTCACGGACTCCGAATCTCCACAATCGGTTGGAGGGAAGCAGGCAGCGGCAGGGCAATCGCAGCAGCGGACAGGCAAGCCCCTTCCCCTGCCGGATCGTGTAGCTCCGGGGCCCGTCACGGACCCCAAACCTCCACAATCCCGAATGGGGAAGACAGACACTCCAGCGCGGCCCCGGCCTGCCGGATCGTGTAACTCCACAGCCCGTCACGGACCCCGAACCTCCACAATCCCCGCATGGGAAGGCAGACGCTCCGACGCGGCTCCCCGCCTGCCGGATCGTGTAGCTCCAGAGCCCGTCACGGGCCACGGACCTACACGATCGCGGGAGGGGTAGCGGGCAGCGGGCAGCGGCAGGGCAATCGCGGGAGGGGTGTCGTCCGTCGCGTTGTTTGACGATGGCGACGTCTTGGTCGGTGACGATGGGTTGAGATGGGGACGCCCCGCCGGGGTGGTCCGGCGGGGCGTGGG
>JALHFX010000164.1 GCA_022837595.1 Propionibacterium sp. | reverse complement strand
CGACAAGATCGCGGAGTTCCCCGATGTCGAACTCGAGATCCGCGCGGTGCGTGGTCGCCCGGAAACCGCCCTCATCGAGGCATCCCGCGACGCCGGTCTAGTTGTCATCGGCTCCCGCGGACGCGGTGGTTTTGCTCGACTGTTGCTCGGTTCGACAAGTCGGCATGTGCTGCGTGAGTCGCTCTGCCCGGTAGTCGTCACCCGTGCCGTCGGTGGTTGGAAGGACCAGAAGGGCCGCTCGCTACTGAATCCGGAGGATCGCTTCGACCCGAGCACCTAGAGATAACGTCCGGCCCGCCGCTAACCGGCGGATTGAATGATGAGTGACGGTGGCTGCCGCTGAACTTGAGAAAGTCAGTCGACAGCCACCGACCGTTTTCGGTGTCTGAATCGCTAACCTTGAGCGGCCGCCCGGGCAGCTTTCGGTAGTGCTGAGGCGATGACATCCAACTCGCGCTCACCGAGTGCGTCCGAGACGAACCATGCCTCGAAGGCGCTCGGGGCCATCCACACACCTTCGTCCAGCAGCGTGTGGAAGAAGCGTCCGAATGCTGCGGTGTCCTGAGTCTTCGCCGAGTCGTAATCTGTCACCTCAGTCTCGGTGAAGAAGACGCTGAACAGGTTGCCCCAGTTGTTAATGCGATGTGGCACCCCGGCGGTCGTCAGGGCCTGATCAATCATCCCGCGCAGGCGTGTGCTGACTGCATCGAGGTGTGTATAGACATCAGCGGTCGCGTTCTCGAGCGTGGCGAGCCCGGCGGCCGCCGCGGCCGGATTACCACTTAACGTTCCTGCCTGATAGACCGGGCCGGCCGGTGCCAGCAGGTCCATCAGTTCCGCTCCGCCGGCCAACGCCGACATCGGTAGACCACCGCCGACGACCTTGCCGTACGTGAGCAGGTCTGGCACCCAGCCTTCGCCCAGCGCAGCCGCCCCCAGGTAGCCAGTCGGGCCGACTCTGAACCCGGTTAGTACCTCGTCGAGAATGAGTTTTGCCCCGTATCGGTTGCATATCTCCCGAAGCCCCCGATTGAACCCTGCGGGCGGCGGGATCACACCCATATTTGCGGGCACCGCTTCGGTCACTACCGCAGCGATCTGCTCGCCGCGGGCCGCGAACGTCTCCTCGACCAGCGTGAGGTCGCCGTAGGGGAGCACAATCGTGTCGGCGGCAGTGCCCTTGGTCACCCCCGGTGAATCCGGTAGGCCCAGAGTTGCCACACCCGACCCGGCCGCAGCCAGCAATGAATCGCTGTGACCGTGATAGCAACCCGCAAACTTGATGATGGCGTCGCGTCCGGTGGCTCCGCGAGCTAGCCGCACGGCGGTCATCACGGCTTCGGTACCGCTCGAGGTGAACCGCACCCTATCGACGGGCGCCACCATCGAAACGATCCTCTCGGCCAGCGCCAGTTCAGGCAGGCAGGGCGCCCCGAAAGACGACGATGCCTCAACCGTCCGCTGGATCGCGGACAACACCTCGGGATGCGCGTGCCCTAAAATCATCGGCCCCCAGCTGCCCACCAGATCGACATACTGCCGACCCGTGGCATCGGTAATCCATGCGCCCTTCGCCTTCGCTGCGAACCGCGGCGTACCGCCGACCGCCCCGAATGCCCGTACCGGCGAGGAAACTCCGCCCGGCATGACCTGCTTCGCCCGCGCGAAAAGCTCTTCGTTGGTGGTCATCGGTCCTCCTTCAACCAGCCGGCCACCTCGGTCGCCCAGTAGGTGACGATGATGGATGCTCCGGCCCGTCGGGTACATGTGAGGGCCTCAAGAATCGCCGGTTTGCGCGAGATCCACCCGTTCGCTGCGGCGGCCTCAATCATCGAATACTCGCCGGAGACCACATAACTCGCAACCGGGATCGTGACTTCGGCTGCGACGGCCGACAGGATGTCGAGGTACGGCAGACCTGGCTTGACCATCACAATGTCGGCACCTTCGCTGACATCCAACTGCACTTCACGGATCGCCTCGACCGCATTGGCCGGATCCTGCTGATAACTGCGCCGGTCACCTTGCAGTGACGAATCCACCGCTTCACGGAACGGTCCATAGAAGGCGGACGCATACTTCGCGCCGTAGGCCATGATCATGGTGTCGGTGAACCCAGCCTCGTCGAGCGCGCTGCGGCAGGCAGCCACCTGCCCGTCCATCGCCCCTGAGGTACCGATCATGGTCGCCCCGGCCAGGGCCAATATTTGCGCCATCTGTTGATAGCGGGGCAGTGTCGCATCGTTGGCGACACGTCCGGTGGGATCGAGCACACCGCAGTGCCCATGGTCGGTGAACTCGTCCAAACACAGGTCGGCGATGATCGGCATCTCTGGGACGGCCTGGGCCAGTACCCGAACACCGGTGGCCAGGATGCCGTCAGGATTGGTTGCTTCGGAACCGATCGCGTCCTTGTGCTGAGGAATACCGAAGAGCATCAGGCCGCCGATCCCGGCCGCCTCGGCCTCGCGCGCGGCTTCGGCCAGGCTGGCAAGACTGTGCTGCATCACACCGGGCATCGATGCGATTGGACGCGGTTCTTCGAGTCCCTCCACGACGAAGAGCGGCAACACGAGATCTGCTGGATGCAGGCGGGTCTCCGCGACCAGCCGCCGCACAGCGGGGGTTTGACGTAGCCGGCGAGGACGCTGGACAACCGACAAGGTAGGCTCCTTCGAAAGTTCGTCTGAACCCTGCCAAGTTTAGAGCCCGCGATCTCAGGCGAGCATGCCACCCAACGTGATGCCGAGCAGCCCCGCACCCAGACAGGCTGCCAGC
>JALHFX010000163.1 GCA_022837595.1 Propionibacterium sp. | reverse complement strand
GGTCTGACGCACAGTCTCAGCGGCCTGGGCAAGGCTGCCATCGCTGGGCAACGCGAGTCCGCTGACGGAGCTTGCCTGCTGTAGCAGCGCGATCGCGGCGTCCGGATAGCCAGACTCGGCCACATAGTAAGGCACATGAGCGGCCAGACCGATGACGTCCTTACCGTGCTCGCCCAGCCGTAATGTGAGCAAACCGACGAACGGCGAACTCATCTGGAACGTGCCGGGCAGGCCATCGCGGTCTCCCAGGAGCTGGGGATCGGACGCGAAACCAGTGACCTGAATAGGACGAGTGTGCGGCGTTGGGGCCGGCACTGACTGCAAGATCAGGACGCGTCCCATGTCGAAACCTTCCATGAGGTTCTCGATAGAGGCAATCATCCGTTCCCACTGCAACGCGGGTTCTGGCCCTGACAACCAGAAGAACCCGGATCCGGCGTCATCGGTCATCTTGCGCAGTGCGATCTCCGGCTTTTGATAGTCGGTGAAGTGATCACGATCGAAGATGATCGGGGGACGATGCCCCGCATAGTCATAGAGCTGATCAATGTCGAAAGTGCCGACCTTATGGTTGGCGAGCCGATCCGATAGTTGCGAGCCGATCAACTCGTGAGCCTCACCAGCGTCGGCGTAACCGCCGAGGGTGATTAGCAACGTGGGACGCTCGCCGTCGCCCGCGGGCAATCATCACAATCCAGATGCGGCTCCAGATTAAACAGTTCAGCAGGGTCGAGCATGTCACCACCTCCCGATTACGTGTTCGACCGATCATGTGAACAACGCGAATAACATCGGGGGTATTCCGGCTGGGCGCTAGGTGGGCCGTTGGGTGCGCACTGACGAATAATGCGATCAAGCCGATCAGCTGGTCGGCGCTGCGCGGTCATCGGCCAGGAAAGCCAGGATCGCGCGGACCCTCCGGTTTTCCTCATCGGGAGAGAGCCCTAGCTTCGCGAAGATATTCGAGACATGCTTAGCCACGGCCGCGCTCGAAAGTATTAGGTCGGCGGCGATCTGGGAATTCGACAGACCACGCGCCATCAACTCGAGGACTTCGAACTCCCGCGGGCTCAGCTCACCCAGCCCCGAGCGGCTCGAGCGCATCATCGCCCGAGCCACCTCTGGATCGATCACCATGCCCCCGCCGGCAACTACTCGTAGCGTGGTGATGAAATCAGCGACCTGCGAAACTCGGTCCTTCAGTAGATATCCGGAGCCACCCGAGCCGGGCCCGTCCGGTAGCGCGAAGAGTTGCTGGGCGTAGACCGGAGCCACATATTGACTGACCACCAGCACCGACAGCTGCGGGTAGGCGGTTTTCAGGTCAAGTGCCGCCTGCAGGCCGTCATTGGTCATGGTCGGGGGCATCCGCACATCGGTCACCAGCACATCGGGTAGCTGATTCTGCTCGGCGAGTTCGGCCATCGTCTGGCGTAAGCCATCAGCTCGGGATTCCTGCGCGACGATTTCGAACCCTTGACGCTCCAGCAACCCGGCAAGACCCTCGCGTAACAGCGCGGAGTCGTCCGCAATCACGACGGTCGTCATATTCTCACCCCCGGCTCTCCTCGATTCAGTAGTAGCGGAATGGACGCGACCACCTGGGTAGGTCCACCGGGCGGGCTGGAGATCGCCAGTTCGCCGCCGACCGCTGCCAACCGCTCTCGCATTCCGCTGAGCCCATGCCCGTCGACGAGAACGGCGCCACCTGGACCATCGTCGACCACCGAAACCCGCAACTGGTCATCGGCAACCAGCAAAACTGTCGTCTGGGCTTGTGGCGCATGTTTCGCGGTGTTCGAGATCGCCTCACAGGCGAAGAAATAGGCGGCGGCAAGCACACCTTCGGGCATCTCCGGCAGCGGGTGGGGGCAGATGATCCGCACCGGGATGGCCGCAGCCTGGGCGACATCATCCAGTGCGGCCGCCAAACCCTGTTCGGCGAGGATAGCAGGGGAGAGCCTCGCCTCCCCGATCATCATCGCCGCTGCGACCAAGTATTGCTGTGTCCCGTCGTGTAGATCCCTCTCGATGCGGCGACGCTCCACCTCATAGGCCTCCACGATCGCACGCCTCGATGCTGTCAGATCAGCGATCGTCCGCACGGCTTGGTCCTCATGGGAGGATTGCTGGGCGCGGCGTGGGAATCTCACATACTGCAACTTAGCTCAATGGATCGTGTCTGGCGGTTCCAGGGTAGTGCTGGCACTACCTGCAAACGGGTGCCCACGCTGTTGAACAACCTGTCGATCGGATCTGAAATAGAAGCATGATTCCAACAGAGCCATTACGTCACGCAGCACCACTGCTGAGCACCCACGACATCACCAAGAATTTCGGTCCGGTCCGGGCACTAGCCGGTATCTCGGTCGCAATCGGCGAGCGGGAATCCGTCGCGATCATGGGACCGTCCGGATCTGGCAAGTCCACGCTCTTGCATTGCCTGTCCGGCGTACTGGTACCTGACCACGGTGTGGTCGAGTTCGGTTCGGCTTCGTCTTCCAGGACGGTCAGTTACTTCCTGAGCTGCCCGCCCGCGAGAATGTTGCGCTGCCGCTCTTGCTCACCGGAACATCGCGTGGCCAAGCTTTGAAGGCTGCCGATGACATGCTCGGACGCATCGGGCTGGGCGAGCTGCGCGATCGGCGTCCCGGCGATATGTCCGGTGGACAGGCTCAGCGGGTCGCGATCGCCAGGGCGATGGTCGGCCAACCGCGGGTCGTGTTTGCGGACGAACCGAGCGGTGCGCTCGACCAGGCGTCCGGTCACGAGGTGATGCAGCTGCTGACGACCACCTGTCAGATTGCGGGGGCAACTTTGGTCGTGGTCACCCATGACATCAATGTCGCCCGCTGGTGCTCGCGTTTGATCGAGATCCGGGATGGCTTGGTGCATGCTGACCGTCGGCTGAGCGCCGCAACCGTGTGGGGGGAACAGCGATGAGCAGCACTATCACTCCTAGCTACACTCCGGCCCGTGGCCTCACCCCGACCGGTACCAAAGTGACCGGGCTGTTCGGCTTCACGGCACGCCTGACCAAAGCCCGATTCTCGTCGCGGCAAGGAGAATCACTACTCTATCTGGCCGCGATCTTCGCTTTCACCATCAGCGCCGGCCTCGCACTGACTGTGGCTGGCGGCACCTGGATGTTCTTCAATCGCTGGCAGCATCCATTTGGATCGGTGGCAGGACTCGTCGCGGAGAACCCGGAGTTCGATGTTCTTCTACAGTCGTACTTCGTGCTCGCGATCCTCGCCTGCGCCCTGCTGATCCCCGCCATCTACTCACTGGCCTCAGGAGCTGCCGTGTTGGGCGCTCGGGGACGCGAGCGTCGGCTGGCCGCGTTGCGGCTGCTCGGCTTGTCTTCGATTGACGTGACCCGGATGTCGCTGATCGACACCCTGCTTCAGGCGACTATCGGTGTCGTGATCGGGACGGTCGGTTATCTCGTGACGCTGCCGCTGTGGAGCAACCTCGAAATGATCGGAATGCCGCTGAGCGCAACAGAACTGTTGCTGCCGTGGCCGCTGCTGATCGCCATCGATCTCGTCGTGATCGGTCTCGGTATCGTCTCGGCTTGGTGGGGGCTGCGCCAGGTGCGCATCTCACCGCTCGGAGTGGCGCGACGGACCTCTCGACCAGGACTCAGGGCGTGGCGCGTTGTTCTCTTCGGGATCGTGCTCTGTGCTGGCGCTGTCTTCTTGGGCACCTTCTCGTTGAGTGTCGGCGTCAGCGGGTTCTTAATGCTGGGCGGGGTCATATTGATCATGGTCCAGGGCTTCAACATCGCCGGGCCGTGGTTCTTGCAGCAACTCAGCAAGCTGATCGCGCGGAGTCCATTTCCTTCGGTGATCTGGGCCGCCCGTCGTATTCAGGCCAATCCGAAGACCACGTGGCAACGCGTCATCGGTATCTCGTTGCTCTCGTTGATCGGCGGTTTCGTAGCGCTGATGCCGATCTCGACGGCCGGTGGGACCGAGGACCCGGGGGCGAATACATTCGTTAGCACCGTTCAGTGGGACTACACCAAGGGTGTGATCATCACGCTCGCGGTCGGTTTCGCCTTGACCGCGGTATCGATCTTCATCGCACAGGCTTCCGCGGTCTTCGAGCGTGCAGAGCAGACTGTGGCAATGTACAAGATGGGTGCGCCGCTGTCTTTCAACACGAAGGTGATGTGGCTGGAGACACTCGGACCGCTGGTCTTCGCAGTACTGCTCGGGTCGGGACTCGGCACCCTGATGGCCTACCCAGTCTTCCGCCTCGCCTCCAACGTCGGGGTGGTCTCCGGTGAAGGCCCGATCGTGATGGCGATCGTGCTGGTCGCCGGCCTCGGGCTGGCGATGATCGCCTTGGCAGCGTGTCAACCACTGCAGCGTCGGGTGCTCGCCATCCAAGCTCGCGCGAATGACTGACCTGGCATCGGCCAACGGAAATGTGCCAGGCTGGGAGAGTGAGCGAATGGACTGCACTTGAAGACGAAGCAGTGCGCATCACTCGTGAGTTGATCCGCATCGATACCAGCAATTTCGGCGATGGATCGGGGCCTACCGAGCGGCTGCTACGCGAGGTGGGCCTCGATCCATCGCTTTATGAATCCCAACCGGGCCGGGCCACCGTGGCCGTGCGGATCGCCGGGGCCGATCGGTCCGCAGGCGGGCTTGTCGTCCATGGTCACCTCGATGTGGTGCCCGCGAATGCGGCGGATTGGAGCGTTGATCCGTTCGGCGCCGAGATCCATGACGGCATGATCTGGGGTCGGGGCGCAGTGGATATGAAATCGATGGACGCCATGGTGCTCGCGAATCTGCGGCGCATCGCCCGCGAGCAGATCGTGCCGCCACGCGATCTGGTGTTCGTCTTCTTCGCGGACGAGGAACAGGGCGGCAGCTGGGGGTCGCAGTGGATGGTCGATCATCATCCCGAGGTCTTCGACGGCTGCACCGAGGCGATCAGCGAAGTGGGCGGCTATTCGGTGAGCCTGCCCATCCAAGGCAGCGACCAGACCCGACGCGCCTACCTCTTGCAGACAGCCGAGAAGGGTTTCGCGTGGGTGCATCTGCGTGCCACCGGACGTGCCGGCCACGGCTCGCTGCCGAACGACCAGAACGCGATCGTCCGGTTGGCCGAGGCGATCAACCGCATCAACCAGCATGACTGGCCGATCGAATACGTCGCATCGGTACAGGCATTGTTCGATGAGGTCGCCCAGATCACCGGCGTCTCGCCCGACGATGATCTGGAGGCTTTCCTCGATCTGCTCGGCGGTGGCCGTGCCTTCGTCGCCGGCACGCTGCGGGATTCGGCGAACTTCACCCGGCTCGACGCCGGCTATAAGAACAATGTGATTCCCGGCGAGGCCACCGCGCATATCGACTGTCGTTTCCTACCCGGTAACCAGGACGCGTTGCTCGATACCATGCGTGAGCTGGCCGGTGAACATGTGGAGCTGGTCGTCGATCAACTGGGTATCTCGTTGGATGCACCCCGCGAATCGCGATTCGTCGACAAAATGCACGCGGCTATTCAGGCAGAGGACCCCGGAGCAGCATTGTTGCCCTACTGCCTGTCTGCGGGTACCGACAACAAAGCCTTGCAGCGTCTGGGGATTCACGGCTACGGCTTCGCCCCATTGCAGCTACCCGCCGATCTGAACTTCGCGATGCTCTTCCACGGGGTAGACGAGCGTGTGCCCGTCGAGGCGGTCTGCTTCGGTACCCGGGTGTTGCGCAGGCTCCTGGAGGACTGCTGACAGCTTGAGTACCTGCTGACAGGCGCCGTCACCCACGGGCCGTGCCGAGTGATCAGCTCAACGGCAGCTCCACCGCCTCGCGCAGTGCTCGTACCACCGAGGGCGATCCGTCGGAGTGCAGTGTGCAGTTCGGGGCGACGATTAGCTTGTCGTCGGCAGCGCGGCGAGCCGCTAGTACTTCTTCGCGTGCCGTGGACGGGGTCCAGTAGAGACTATGGATCTCATCGAGGCCAACCATCGGCACCCAGCCGTAGTCGGTGGCGGCATCGGCGATGGTGGGAGCCGAAGCCTTGTCAGACCAGCTGAGTACCTCGAGAGGGTAATCGGTCAACAGGTCGGGATCAGCGCCGTCGCCGTGCAGGTGACCGATGCGCACCAACCCTTCGACCGCGTTCAGCACCTGGATGTCGTAGGGGGCGATCCAATCGAGGAATTGCTGCTTCGAGAGCCCGAAGCTGGTCGGATCGGTGCTGGCTCCGTTGATCGCCAAGAAGACTCCGTCGACATCGAGGTCGCGCAGACCGGCCACGTAGTGCGCCAGCGCGTCTGCCACCCGGCCGATCGTGCGGTGGGCGAGTGCAGGATCAGCGGCGAAGAAGTCGATGACGGTTTCACCGAGTGCGCGAACGATGGTCTGGGTGGGGGAGAAGACCGTATCGATGATCGCGGCATCCGGGGCTTCGGCGCGGATGATCTTCAGCACCTCGGCTTGCTTGGCGAGGTTGTCCAGGCTCTGCTGCGGATCGGGCACCACCTCGTCGAACTGGGCAGGGTTGGTGATCTCGGTCAGCCCGGCCGGCAGCTGCAGCCGGAAGTCATCCATGACCTTGATGAAATCCCAGTCGTAGTGCCGGTAGTAGCGCAGGTGAGCTTCGGCGACTTGTTCGGGCGTCCAGAAGCTGGATCCAAAGTGGATCCAGGCTCCGACCGTGGGACGATCGGTCTGCTCGCCGTGGGCGGCTTTCAGGAATCGTTCGCGCTTGGTGGTCATGAGGCTTCTCCGTTCGTGATCGTCTTGCCCAGATAGGCTTCCTGGACGCGAGGATTGTTGAGTAGTTCGGATGCTGGGCCTTCGAGCACCAATTCGCCGGTGGCCAGCACGTATCCGAAGTGGGCGATGGACAACGCCAGTTCTGCTTGCTGCTCGACCATCAGCACCGCAACTCCGAGATCGCGGTTCAGCTGGGCGATGGTGACCAGGACTTCGTCCACCAGGCGAGGGGACAGGCCCATGGTCGGTTCGTCCATGCAGATCAGCCGGGGCCTGCTCATCAGCGCCCGAGCGAAAGCGAGCATCTGCTGTTCGCCGCCCGATAGCGTGCCGGCTTGCTGACCACGTCGCTGCGCGAGTTTCGGGAAGCGCGCGTACTGGGCCTCGAGATCTTCGCGGACCTGGGCGCGATCGCGCTGAGTGAAGGCACCCATGATCAGATTGTCCTCCACACTCATCGGCCCGAAGACACGCCGGGCTTCGGGCACCGAAGCGATCCCGGCGGCGACTCGCTGCGGGGTCTTCCAGGATGAGATCTCGTTGCCTTCCCACAGCACCTGGCCGGCCGTTGGCTTCACCAGGCCGAGGATGGTCTTCATGGTCGTCGATTTGCCGGA
>JALHFX010000052.1 GCA_022837595.1 Propionibacterium sp. | reverse complement strand
GGCCGCGGTCGTGCTGGGTCGGCTCGGGGTCGGCGAGGTTGCCGAGATCACCTCTCACGAGCCGTTGTGGGCCGCGACGATCTACACGCTGATCCTCGGATTCCTGATGCAAGGCATCACTGAGGAGTTCATCTGGCGAGGCTGGCTCAGCCAGTCGGTGGGCGGCAGCTGGCGGCGCCAGGCCATCATCACCTCGATCGGGTTCGGGTTGATCCACATCCTGTCCAACGGTGGACATGACTCGTTCGGGGAGGGCGCGCTCTACGTGCTGAACGCCGCAGCGTTCGGCTTCGCCGCAGCCACCCTCTATTTCGCGACCGGGTCGATCTGGGCAGCCGTCGGTATTCACGGCGGACTCCACCTGGCCAACTTTTTGGCGGTCCTCCTTGGTGGGGCGCTCGGCTGGCAGTTGAACCTCGTCACGCTGGTGCTCTACGGCCTGGTCGGAGTGATCGTGATGCGTCGACTACCGGTTCGCGGTCATGATGACGCGGCCTCGGGCTACGCCTGATAGCCTGATCGCGCAGCCCCGGGCTACGCCAGGTAGCCTGCCCGGAAGACCTCGGCCACGGCATCGTTGATCTTGCCCGGTTGCACCGCGTCAACGTAGTTCCGCGGTCTCCATGCCAACCGATCCGACCTACGCTGATCGCGTTTCCACCAACTCAGCGCAGCCCGGACCGGTCTGCTCAAGGGTCAGCCCATCGGGCAGGAACTCATTCGCCAAGATCCGATAGATCATTGGATAGTCACGGCCGAGTGCTTCCCGTAGCCATCAACGATCTCCAAAGCGAACCGGGCGCGTCCTTTCTCATCCCGGCTGTACTCGTCGTCGCGTCGATTGGTGCGCGGAGAGAAGAACTCATTAATCAACACCAGCTACCGAAAATCCCACCCAACCACACAGCGGCTACCGGTAATTGCAGCGGCTACCGAACGTTCGGTAGCCGCTGCAATTACCGGTAGCCGCTGTGTGGGCGAGGAACAGTGCGACGATCATTATCCGTCCTTGACCGGGGACGACCCGGCTCAGGATTTCTTGAATGGATTGCGCAGATTCCAGCGTTCCGAATCGATAGCCGTCTTACGCCGCAGCATCAGATCGCGGTACCAAACAGCACTACGTTCCGATTGCGTGCCAACCACTCGTCCGGAATCTGTCAGCCAGTGGATGTCATCGGCCTTCACCTCGCCGGTGCGTAGATTGGCCAAGTCTCCGAGGTACCGCAGGACGACTGCCACCGTCGCCGCGACCGGAACAGCAAGGAAGGCACCCAGGATGCCTGCCCAAGCACCGCCCAGCAAGACAGCTAGTAGGACGATAACCGGATGCAACTCCATGACCCGAGCCTGTAGGAACGGCTGCAGGACGTTGCCTTCGAGTTGTTGTACGAGCAAGACAACCACGAGCACCGCGACAGCTGTCCAGAAACCATTCGCGACCAGCGCTACCAGTACTGCCAAAGTGCCCGCTGTGAAGGCGCCGACGATCGGGATGAAGCCGGCCACGAAGGTCAAGACCGCGATCGGGAAGGCCAGCGGGACCCCCAGGATCCAGATTCCTAAACCGATGAAGACGGCATCGACGAGGCTGACTATGGCCTGCGTGCGAATGTACCCGGATATAGTGTTCCAAATTCTGGCGAATAACTCAGCTGCGTGGAATCCGACTCTGCGTCCGACGACCGCCTGAATCCATCCCGGAAAACGGTGGCCGTCTTTGAGCATGAAAAAGGTGATCATCAGCGTGATGACGAGCGTGGCGAAGAAGCTTCCGATACTGCCACCGAAACTGACGGCGGTGGAGAATATATCGCCCGCTTGACCTTGCAGCCAATTGATCAGTCGGGAGATCCATTGGTCGATATTGCCATCGTCCAAATTGAAGGGAGGTTGCGAGACCCATTCCTGTACCTGTCGGATACCACTGATAGCGGAATTGCTCAGCGCGCCCCACTGACTGGCGACTGCGGGCGCGATCAGACTGAATAATCCTGCAATGATCCCAACGCCAGCCAATAACGAGAGTAATGCGCCGAATCCGTAGGGCAGGCCCGCCCGATTGAGTAGATTAACCAGCGGCCAGAGGACGGACGCCACCAGAAGCCCGAGCATGACAGGGATCGCCGCTCCCGAGGCCTGCAGCGTCACCCAGCCGATCACTAATCCAGCGGCCGCGATCAGCAAGAAACGCCCCGACCATGCGGCCAACCATTTACCGGCCTCACCGATGACGTCGGCCTTATCGACCGGATGGTCGGGATCAGGCAACGGCAGTGCTTCGAGGGCCTCCTCTGTCAGTCCGGATTCGGGAGGCCCCGCAACACTCTGCGTGAGTTGCTCGTCCGCTGTCGACTGATCGTCAACGTTCGCCTCATCCTGACCCATGGTTCTCCCCTCGAACGGATTGGATTCGTCCAACGATACGGCTCGCGCTCATGGCGAAGGCGGGACCGACACCCCGGGCGACCCCCTGAACTCTTCCTGACACCTGTGAACGCTTCGGGAGAAATACCGCCGACGAACTTCCGCCCTGCTTCCGAAGCGGCGTCCTGCACGGCTAGGACGACTTTCCGCCTCTCTTAATAGACAAAGCTTTGTGGCACTGCTTGGCCGGTTAGGCGTCTGAGGTCTCGGGCGCCCGAGGCCGCGGGTAGTCGACGCCGCGTCGTCCGGACGCATATCCCGCCCGCGAATGCTCTGCTAAGCGACACTCACTAGGTTCGATCCGGCGATCTGAGCGGTAGCCGCCCCATCTGTCTGCTCTCGGGTGGCCCGCAGTCAAACCCGTTAGAGTGGAATGACGAGGGCACCGTTGCCTCTCGTTTTTGACAACCAAAGACAGCACGCTTAAAAGGAGGCCGCAAAGATGGCAGTACGATCACAAGGTGTTGTGGATCCCCTGGACTTCAGCGAGGTCCTAGCGGCTGATGGGATCGCCGATCCGAAGCTAACCCTTGGCTTGCCGACCGGCGTCACCAACGAAAAGAACGAGCGCTCAGCACTCACCCTGAAGAACCTGGTCCGTCAGGCTCGGGTCCAGCTTCTGCAGCACGATCTCAGTGCAGCCGCAGCCGACGAAGTTCTCGCCCCGGCGACGGCCCTTGTCAGCAATCTGCCTTATTGGCGAATGCAAAGCCGCGGTCTTGTGGTCTTCGCCGCGCCTGGTTTCTATAAGGCCGTCAGGGTACCGATCGAGTTACAGGAGAGCGTCAGCATCTCGGAGCAGTTCAACTTGCTGCCCCTGGCTCCCGTGCTGGCCAGCGACCGCAAATGCTATGTCTTGTCGCTGTCCAAGAATGCCGTTCGATTGTTCGATTCAACCCGTAATACGATCGAGGAGCTTCCGCTCGAAAACGTGCCGGGTTCGTTCGACGAAGTGATCGACGAGCTCCCCGAAAAGCGGCTTGATGTGCGCGCTGGAGTTGGCGGTCCGGGCAACGCACCCATCGCGCATGGCAGTGATGCCGATCCGCAGCAAGTGTTACTCGAGAGGTATATCCGGGCGGTCGGGCAAGCGATCGGCAAGCGGCTCGGTACCGCTCGGTCACAGCCGCTCGTGCTCGCTGCTGTGGCTGAGTATCTTCCGATCTTCCAGGCCGCCTGTCCTTACCCCGCTGTCTTCGACGGAGTGATCGCAGGTAATCCCGAGCAGAAGCAGGCCGACGAGCTTCGCTCTGCGGCCTGGCGCCTGTTGGGCAAGCGTGAAGCGGCGAACGAAGCCGCAGACCGGGATCGCGCCCGCTCGATCGTCCACAACGGACGAGGATCGTTCGATCTAGAAGAGATTGCAGCGGCTGCTGCGCAAGGACGCATCGAGACGCTCTTCCTACCCCGCGATGATCGTCAGATCACCGCACCCGAGGCTCGCGAGCTTGCGAACCGGGCTCTGATCGGCACACTCAGGACGTCCGGCACACTGCGGACGCTCGATTCGATCGAGGGTGACGCGATCGCGGTCTACCGTTACTAAGTTAACTTCAGTGGGATGTAGCGGACCCAAGCAGCATTAAAGTGACTGCTCGGGTCCGTTGCTGAGATCGCGGTGGAGCAGATCCGGCCGCGAGCGCGGCGCTGACCGTCGTCCATTTCTTCGTGGCCTTTTTAGGCAGCGGCATCAGCTCTCCGCCGGCAAGACGCCGGTATCCCAACGTTGCCACGCGGTCGGCACCGATGGAAGCGCGAGCAGAATCATGACGAGGATGCCCCCGACCCACGGGACGAAGCTCAGCAGGTAGAAAGCACCGGACTTGTCCGTGTCATGGAACCGCCGCCAGGTGATCGCCAGACTGGGCACCACGACGGCCAAGTAGCCCAGGACACCGAGCAAAATGAGGAGTACAGCGGCAGAACTGAAACCGCACTCCGAGCGAGAAGCCCGACCGTTGAAGACCGCGTAGTTCTTGAAGAAGAGCCGCACAGCCATGGCCAGTCCCACCGAGGGGCGCGGGCGGGCGATGAACGGCGCATCGAACGACGCATACGGACCAGGCTCGTACGGGTTCGGTACATGGTGGCCACCCCGGTACGGGTTCTGCGGCCCGTGCGGCGTGCCCTGCTGATACGGTCCCTGTTGCGAGTAGGGGGCGGATGGTCCGTACGGTGTCTGATTGCCGTAGAACGGTTGCTCGTATTGCCCCGGTGGAGTCTGCCATGACGTCTGTTGAGGATTCCAGACCGGATGCTGCGGATACTGCGGATACTGCGCAGGCTCCTCGGGACCCCACTGCTGGGAGTTCTGGTCGGCGACGGGTGGCCGGTTCCATCCCACGTCATCCTGAGGTTGCGGTCCAAAGAACTCCGGACGATCGTTCGACATTCAGATTCCTTCGCTGCGGGATTGACTCGGCCATGCTAATGCCACGACGATTCTCCGCCGTCCGATCGTCCCAATGCCTGACACCGCGCGACATCGGCTACCGATCTGTACACGCGCGCTCACAGCGGCTACCGAGAATTCCAGCAGCTACCGAACATCCGGTAGCCTGCGCTATTTCCGGTAGCTGCTGTCGTAAGGGTTGAGCATTTCGGCAGCGGATGCGCCCTTCAGCAGCCGCTCGACGCGAAGCCCGAACACTCCGGCAGCCGATGCGCCCTTCAGCAGCCGCTCGACGCGAAGCCCGAACACTCCGGCAGCCGATGCGCCCTTCAGCAGCCGCTCGACGCAAGGCTCGGGATCTTCGGTAGCAGCTGCGCTGACGGCCGAGCATTTCCGTAGCTCCTGCTCCTTTCGGTAGCTGCCGTGCCGGTCCTGCTCTAGCCGCGCTTGACCCGCTCTGCGCTCGCGCGATTGTGTAGGACGAGAGCCCGTCACGGCCTCCAGACCTACACAATCGCGACGGGGAGCGGAGCGCATCGCGTCCACCAGCAGACCGTGTAGAGATAGCCCAGACCTACACAATCGCCGCGGGAGAGCGACGAGAGCCTGTCACGGCGTCCCGGCCGACACACTCGCGACGGGGAGCGGAGCGCATCGCGTCCACCAGCAGACCGTGTAGAGATAGAGCCCGCCACGGACCCCAGACCTACACAATCGCCGCGGGAGAGCGACGAGAGCCTGTCACGGCGTCCCGGCCGACACAATCGCGACGGGGAGCGGAGCGCATCGCGTCCACCAGCAGACCGTGTAGGGACAGGGCCCGCCACGGACCCCAGACCTACACAATGCGGCGGGGGAAGACCAGGCCGGACAGCCGACAGCAGACCGTGTAGGGACAGGGCCCGTCACGGACCCCAGACCTACACAATGCGACGGGAGAGGGACGAGAGCAGCGGAAGCAAGACGAGAGCGGAGCGCATCGCGTCCACCAGCAGACCGTGTAGGGACAGAGCCCGCCACGGACCCCAGACCTACACAATGCGGCGGGGGAAGACCAGGCGGGACAGCCGACAGCAGACCGTGTAGAGATAGAGCCCGTCACGGAACCTAGAGCTACACAATGCGGCGGGAGACGGACGAGAACCCGCCACAGCCCCGCGGGCTTACACAATCGCCGCGGGAAGTGGGGCCAAGGGCTCCTGGTCAGGAGTTCGAGACGTGATCCAGGCCGATGTCCAGCACGCGGGCGCTGTGGGTCAGCCATCCCACGCTGATCAGGTCCACGTCGGCCTCGGCTATCGGCACCGCGGTTTCGGGGGTGATCCGGCCGGAAGCCTCGGTGATCATGCGGCGATTCACCAAGTCAACCGCGACGCGTAGTTCGTCCGGGCCCATATTGTCGAGCAGTACAACATCGGCACCCACAGCCAGAAGCTCTTCGAGCATCTCCAGGTTGTCGACTTCTACTTCGATCTTGACCAGGTGTCCCACCGCTGCACGGGCGGCCTCGACCGCCGGACGCACTCCCCCGGCCACCGCGATGTGATTGTCCTTGATCAGCACGGCATCGTCCAGGCCAAAACGGTGATTCAGCCCGCCGCCGCAGGCCACCGCATACTTCTGTAGGGCACGCAGCCCGGGAATGGTCTTGCGGGTATCGGTGACCCGTGCGCGGGTGTGCGCGATGGCGTCCGCGATCCCGGCCGCACCGGTGGCCACCCCCGAGAGGTGACCGAGGAAGTTGAGCGCAACCCGCTCGCCGGTCAACAACGCTCGAGCCCGACCACTCACCGAAGCGATCACATCGCCGGGTACGACACGCGAACCGTCCGGCTGCTGCACCTCGAATTGCACCGAGGGGTCCAAGAGCTCCCAGGCCAACTGCGCGAGCGGCAGGCCCGCGATCACACCCGCTTCGCGGGAGACCAGTTCAACCCTGGCTCTGACATCAGCAGGGACGATGGCGTCGGTCGTGATGTCGCCGGCTCGGCCGAGGTCTTCTCGCAGCGCTGCGGCTACGATCGGCTCGATAACCGGACGGGTGAGCACCCTCATGCGGCGCGTCCTTTCAATAGTGTGGCCGAGACGACCGTATGGCGCGGATCAGCCGTCGTCGGGAAGTCGGTTCGGGTATGGGCGCCTCGCGATTCGGTTCTCTCCAACGCGCCACTCACCAGGAGATATCCGATCAGCCCGGCATCGTGGTCGAGGTATGGCCGCAGTTCTTCCAGGGCCTTGAGGAGCCCGGAAGCGTTTCGTAAGAGACCTGCTCTGGCAGTAACGATCTGGCGAATCTGGGTCAAGCGGGGGTCCACGTCAGGTGATCCGCTCTCATCGAAGACACGGTCGCCGACCGTGCGACCGGTCGCCGAGCCAAGAGGAATCGTGCGCAGGTACTGGGCTGTCGCGCGTCCGCAAACCACTGCTTCGAGCAGCGAATTGGAGGCCAACCGGTTGGCGCCATGCAACCCGGTTGAAGCCACCTCACCGATTGCAAACAGACCCGGAACGGTGCTCTGCCCACGCCGATCTACCAGCACGCCTCCCATGTGGTAATGAGCAGCTGGCGTCACCGGAAGCAGATCGGTCACCGGATTCAGCCCGGCGGCGCAGGCCTTGGCGTGGATCGACGGAAAGATCTCCGCAAAGCGGGCGCCGGGAGCGTCGCGCACGTCCAGGTAGATACTGTGCCCCGCCTGAAGCTGCGTCCACTCGGCGCGGGCGACCACATCGCGTGCCAAGAGCGGATTATCCAAGACACGTTCGCCGAGTTCGTTGACCAAGATCGCGCCCTCACCGCGGACTGCCTCGCTGACAAGCGGCAGCGGATCCACGTCAAGATTGAGAGCAGTCGGGTGGAACTGGACCAGTTCAACATCGCGCAGAACGGCTCCCGCCCGATAGGCCATGGCCATGCCCTGCCCATAGGAGGTGAGCGGGTTGGTCGTGTGCGTGAACAATCCCCCGATGCCGCCGGTGGCGAGCACCACGGCCGAGCAAAGAAGACGAATCGTCCCCTCTGCGGTGTCAACATCGACCCCGACCACTCGCCCTCGCGAAGTCACGAGCCGACGCGCATGAACGCGCTCCCAGATTGAAATGGACGCAAGTTCGCGCGCGGCCTCGGCAGTCGCGCGCAGCAACTCTGCACCGGTGTCATCCCCGCTGGCATGGACGATCCGCCTGCGCGAATGTGCACCTTCCAAACCGCGTTTTAGGCCGCCATCTTGATCGCGATCCCAGCGCGCCCCCAGCGTAGCCAGCCAATCAATGGCCGAAGGAGCAGCCGCGGTGATCCGACGAACCACGGACTCTTCGCACAGGCCGGCACCGGCAGCTATGGTGTCCGTCGCGTGCAGCTCGGGTGAATCGTCCGGGCCGATGGCCGCGGCCATACCGCCTTGGGCCCATCCGGTCGATGTGCCGGTACCGATTCTGCCAGCAGCGACAACCAGGCAGGGGGCGGGCGCCAATTCGATGGCGCAGCTCAACCCCGCCAACCCGGCGCCGATGATCACCGGACCCGGCACCACGACCTGGGTCTTGATCCCACTCATGACCCTGCTACCTACACAGCCAGCATCGCATCGACAGCTGCCCGCGCACGCACGGCGACCGCCGGATCGATGGTCACCTGGTTGGTCATGGTTTCCAGCGCGTGACGGATCGAGGCGAGGCTATTGCGCTTCATATGCGGACAAAGATTGCACGGTCTCACGAACTCGACATCGGGGTACTGCTGCGCGACATTGTCGCTCATCGAGCATTCGGTGATCAGCGCCACCCGAGCAGGACGATTCTCAGCGACGAACGACACCATTTGGGCTGTCGATCCGGCATAGTCTGCCTCGTCCACAACCTCGGGCGGGCATTCGGGGTGAACCAGGACGGTAACGTCGCCGGCGTAGTCGGCGCGGATTTGTTTGATTTCCTTTGCAGTGAAGCGTTCGTGTACCTCGCAGGCTCCCGGATGGGTGATCACCTTCACTCCGGTTTGGCGGGCGATATTCGCGGCGAGGAATTGATCGGGAATCATGATGACCTCGGGCACGCCGAGGCTCTCGATGACTTTGACCGCGTTGCCCGAAGTACAGCAGATGTCGCTTTCGGCCTTGACTGCAGCCGAAGTGTTCACATAGGTCACGACCGGCACACCCGGGTGCTGCCTGCGCAACTCGCGAACATCGGCGGGGGTAATCGACTCGGCTAGCGAACAGCCGGACCGCAGGTCGGGGATCAACACGGTCTTCGAAGGGTTGAGTAACTTAGCGGTCTCGGCCATGAAGTGGACGCCGGCGAGCACGATCACGTCCGCCTCGACCTTGGTGGCCTCGCGAGCCAGTGCGAGCGAGTCGCCGACGATATCGGAGACTCCGTGAAAAATCTCCGGACGCATGTAGTTGTGCGCCAGAATCACAGCGTTGCGTTCCTCTTTGAGCCGCAATATTGCCTCGACGTCATCGATCATGGTCGCCCATTCGACCGCGGGAACGACATGCCTCACCCGCTGGAAGAGATCATCTGCAGTGACCAGGGTGCTTGTCATCGGGTCCTCCTCATCGGACACACGCTTATGCTAGGCCTGAGCAGAACTTATGCTACATGTGAGACTAAGCCATTCACAAGCTGCTCTCAGCCAAAACACCTCGCGGTCGGCGAACCACGGATCAACGCGAGCGGGGCGCGGGCAGCTTGGTGCCCGCAACCAGGCGCTCCTGTAAAACTTCTGGTCGGAAACGGTAGAGGCGCGCTGGACGTCCACGAGTCGCGGCGCGTCCACCCGTCTCCTCGACGAGTCGTTGTTGCTCGACGAATCTGCGGAAGTTCTGTGTGTGAACCTCCTGCCCTGCCAGCGACTCGACCGCAGCTTGGAGTTGCCCCAACGTGAATTCCTGCGCCATCAACTCGAAGACGACCGGACGGTACTGAATCTTCATCCGCAGTCGAGCGATACCGGTGGCGAGGACCCGACGGTGATCGCCGTCCATCCTTTGGCCCGGCACACCGATCTCTTGGCGCCATTGATCGGGCGACTCGGGCACTAATCCGGCCTCCCAGAGAACCTCATATCGCTGCAGTGCAAGATCGGGCTGCCACGAGTGTCCGTCGAGACCGAAATCGATCGCGCAACGCTCTGCGCGGGTATCGTCGCCTGCCTCGATCCATGGCTGGAGGGCCGTTACGACCGCGTCTGCGGCGGCCATATCATCGTTGCGGCGGTCCTCCCAGGGAAACAGCGAGTACCAGCTGCGCCAGCGTCCATCTGCAGTGTTCAAGCCCCTGGCCAACCCGAGATAGGAGACCGAGATGGTGCGCACCCCGCTACCATCACGATCCCGGTCGGCAAAGGTATAGAGCTGTTCGAGGTAGCCAACACCGAGTCCGGTCTGTTCCTCAACCCACGCTCGAACGGCGGTTTGTAATGAGCGATGCCCCGGGAGCAAGGGGCCGACAGGTAGCCGGGAGCGGTTGGGCACCGTCAATACGCACGGCTCACCGTCCATCACGGCCACGATGACGGCTAAAACCTCGACGCTGACCGGTTCGCTGCTCATCTCATCTCATCTCTTGGGGCATGGACGATCTCGACGTGGTTGCCCAGGGGCCCTCCCCCGAAACCTTACCGACGAACTCCTCGCACCCAAGAAACAACCGCTGACGAGTTGCAGTCTTGTCGTCCAGGCCGGGGCTGACAGATGAGACGTGAACGCGCCACGCCTGCCCGGTTGATGACAGCGACGGTCTATTCGCTTGCGATGCTGCGCATCAAGTTGACCATCTCAATGGCCCCCACTGCGCAGTCGAAACCCTTGTTGCCCGCTTTGGTGCCTGCGCGTTCAATCGCCTGCTCGATGTTCTCTGTCGTCAGTACACCGAACATGACCGGAATGCCGCTGGTCAGCGAGACACTCGAAATGCCTTTTGCGACTTCATTGCAGACATAGTCGTAATGGGTGGTGCTACCGCGAATCACTGCACCCACACAGATGAGCGCATCGTAGTTGTGGCTTTTCGCCATGGTGGCTGCGATCAGCGGGATCTCAAACGCTCCTGGTACCCAGGCAATATCGATACTGTCTTGGGCGACCCCATGGCGGGTCAGCGCATCAATCGCGCCACCCAGGAGTTTATTCGTGATGAACTCGTTGAACCTGGAGGCGACGATACCTACCCGGATATCTTGGGCTACAAGGTCGCCTTCGAGAGTCTTCATTGTCTTGTTTCTCCTTTTTATTGCGCGGTACGGGGTTCACTTTTTCGCGGTATAGGGCTTGGCTAGCAGTGGAGCAGATGGCCCATCTTTTCTTGCTTGGTCTGCAGATAGAAGAGGTCGTGATCGGTTGCGTCCATTTCGATAGGAAGCCGCTCGGCGATGCTCATACCGAATCCCGAAAGCTGGTAAATCTTGTCCGGATTATTGGTAAGTAGCCGCAGCGATTTCGCGCCGAGATCACGCAAGATTTGGGCGCCAATGAAGTATTCACGGGCGTCACCGGGAAAACCGAGAGCAAGATTCGCCTCGAGAGTGTCCATGCCCTGGTCCTGCAAGGCGTAGGCACGCAGCTTGTTGATCAGTCCGATACCGCGTCCCTCTTGGCGCAGGTAAATCACGACTCCGCGTCCTTCGTCCTGGATCTGGCGCATAGCTGCGGCCAGTTGTTGCCCGCAATCGCACCGCGCCGAACCAAAAGTGTCCCCGGTCAAGCATTCGGAGTGGACGCGACACAGCAGACCCTCTCCGTCGCCGATCTCGCCCTTGACCAGCGCGACATGATGTTCACCATTCAGCTTGTTGATATACCCGTGAGCGACGAAATCACCGTAGTCAGTCGGCAGCATCGTGGACGCGACACGCTCGATCAGTTGGTCGTGCTGTTTGCGGTAATCCTGAAGATCCTTGATCGTCACGATCGTCATCTGCCGGCTACGCGCCAGCTCGGCCAGCTCCGGTCCGCGCATCATCGTGCCGTCCTCACGCATGATCTCGCAGCACAGTCCGCACTCCTGCAACCCTGCCAGCCGCATCAGATCGACGGTGGCCTCGGTATGCCCATTGCGTTCCAGGACGCCGTTGGGTCGTGCGCAGAGCGGGAACATGTGCCCGGGACGACGGAAATCGGAGGCATGGGCGTTCGCGTCGACACATTTCATGGCGGTGAGACTGCGTTCTGCAGCTGAAATACCGGTGGTCGTATCCACGTGATCGATCGAGACCGTGAATGCCGTCTCGTGGTTATCTTGGTTATTGGAGACCATCGGTGTTAGTTCTAATTTGACGCAGAGTTCCTCGCTCATCGGCATGCAGATGAGACCGCGGCCTTGGGTGGCCATGAAATTGACGTTCTCGGTCGTGGCGAATTCCGCGGCGCAGACGAAATCGCCTTCGTTCTCGCGGTCTTCGTCATCGACGACCAGGATGATCTTGCCCTCACTCAGATCGGTCAGAGCTTGTTCAATCGTGTCGGTCTGAAGCATTTTTGCTTCCTCCTAAAAGCCGTGTTCCGCCAGGAATCCGGCGGTGATCTTGGTGGGTGGGGATGTGTTGCTGAGCAGGCGCTCGACATATTTTCCGATGCAGTCGTTCTCAAGGTTCACTGCATCCCCGATGCGCAAAGTGGGCAGGATCGTCGAGGCCGTGGTGTGCGGGATGATCGAGACGCTGAAGTCTTTCGCAGTCAAGCGCGCGACGGTGAGACTGATTCCGTCCACAGCGATTGAGCCCTTTTCGATGATCAACCGCAGAACCGACGGGCTCGCCGAGATCGTAAACCAGGTTGCGTTCCCGTCAGCCCTGATTCCGGTCACCGTGCCGACGCCATCGACATGCCCGGCGACGATATGCCCGCCGAATCTGCCGTCGGCCGCCATTGCGCGTTCCAAATTAACCGGCTGACCCGGGCGCAGTTTCCCCAGTGTGGATCTGTTCAATGTCTCGTGCATGACATCTGCCGCGAACCCTCTTTTTGCTATCGCAGTGACCGTTAGACAAACCCCATTTACCGCGATGCTGTCGCCCGGACGAGTGCCGTCGATAACCTTCGTCGCCTGAATCGAGATGATGGCTGAGTCGGCGCCTTTTATGATGCTCTCGACTTTTCCGACTTCTTCTATGATTCCGGTGAACATTCGATCACCTCACTCTCCAATAGAATGTCGTCTCCTAGATAAGTAACCGTGGGTGGGCCGAGCCGAAAAGCTGCGTCCGGTGTCTCGACGCCGACCCCACCGACCGACGTCTTTCCGCTCCCCCCGAAGAGTTTCGGAGCGATATACGCCTGCACCTTGCAGACGACGCCGCTGCGCAGAGCCGACCAGTTCAACGTGCCGCCTCCCTCAAGCAGCAGGCTGTCGATCTGGTCTTCGCCCAGAGCAGTCATCAACGCACCCAAGTCGAGATGCTCGCCGTTGCGCGGCACGACCAGCACCTCACAACCCGCCTCCAGATAGGGGCGATGGAGCCCCGTGTCGGTTTCCGAGGTCGCGATGATGGTGGCGGCTTGGTCGGTGGTGGTGACGACGTTCGCGGTGGTCGGCGTCCGCAGCCGGGTATCGCAGACGACGCGCAACGGGTTTCGCGCGTGCTCCAGCCGACAGGTAAGCATCGGATCATCGGCGAGCACCGTGCCGACGCCGACCATGATTGCCGAATACCGGTGCCGGTCCTCGTGTACTCTGTAGCGCGCCGCTTCTCCGGTTATCCAGCGGGATTTTCCAGAACTCGTGGCGATTTTACCGTCCAGCGTCATGGCGTATTTCATGACGACATATGGCGTGCGGTGTTGAATGAAATGGAAGAAACTCTGGTTGAGGTTATCGCAGGCTTCACGCTCGACGTCTTCGACCACCTGCACACCGTGAGCGCGTAAGATCTTTGCGCCCTTGCCTGCGACCAGCGGGTTAGGATCGCGTGAACCGATAACAACACGGGTAATGCCGCTTTGCAGCACAGCGTCGGTACACGGTGGTGTCCTTCCCTGGTGACAGCAGGGTTCGAGCGTCACGTAAAGGGTGGCCCCGGCGGCGGATTCCGCGCAGTCGGCAAGCGCATTGCGTTCTGCGTGAGGCTGCCCGTATCGCTGATGGTAACCCTCACCGATAATCCGATCGTCCTTGACAATCACCGCACCCACCATCGGGTTGGGGTTAACCCAGCCACGACCGCGCATCGCGAGCTCGATCGCACGATGCATATGACGCGTATCGCTCATCGCCACCTCCCCGGTTTATCCCGAATGAAATGCTCCGGAGAGTTGAGGATGCGACGAGCCGCGCGGCGCTATCTGGAACGCCACGAAAAACGCCTTGAACATCGATTGTTCAAGGCATATGACTCGTGAAGCTCACGCCCGCGATGCAGCCAACAATGAAAAACCCCGAAATGCATGAGCATTTCAGGGCGTCGCATTACTGCCTGCGCGCTGGCGCAAACTCGATCATCTTCTACTATCAGACTGTAACTGTCGGCTCCGGAATCCAACCGGATCAACCTTGCGGTTCGTGGGCTCTACCACCGATCGGGAATTTCACCCTGCCCCGAAGATTTTATTCTTTTGTTTGACGTCAAATTAGCAGTCTGCGCTCACGGAGTCAATCTGCTGCAGAGGCGAGGTCGACCGGCCCAGGGTCGTGAGTCAACGCCGGAAACGCCCGCTGGGACGTGTTTGACGGGCGGACGATTCGGCGGTCATCGTCCGCTCAGGCAGCCCGCCTCGAGCTGGTGCGTCGGCCGCTCTGGCGAGAAAAATCAGCCACGCTCCGCGTCGTTCGCGGCTTTCCTGACGACGGGGCTTGTCCCGACTGGTTCGATCCGCTCCGGTTCTTCTCCTGCTTGCTGGCGCCCGCAAGCTGATATGGCTTCAGCGATGGGCCAGTTTTACCCGACTTGGCCGGCGTAGCGACCTTGGGCGCCCGCCGGGAGGCCGCAGCTGGCGCTGACTCGGGAGCCACCGGCTCGGCCGCAGCTCCACGGAGCGTGGTCAGCAGCGGGTCACCTGGGCGCACCTGTTGAGGAGTAGCTGAGATCCGGGCTGCGCGCGCCAAGGTCTGGAAATCTTTGCGCTGTTCGGGCAACACGAGCGTGATTACCTGGCCGGTGTGTCCGGCCCGCGCCGTTCGTCCCGAGCGGTGCAGATACGACTTGTGCTCGGCGGGCGGATCGACATGGACGACCAACTCGATGTCATCTACGTGGATACCGCGGGCAGCAATATCTGTGGCCACCATCACGCGTACCTGTCCCTCGGCGAATGCCTTCAGGCCTCGTTCGCGCGCGTTCTGCGACAGATTGCCATGTAGTTCGACCGCCGGAATCCCGGCTGCTGTCAGCTCCCTGGCAAGCCTGCGGGCCTGGTGTTTGGTGCGGGTGAACAGCAGTCGGCGTCCTTGACCAGCCGCGAGCCCGTGAATGATCTGCTTCTTCTCACCGGCATCGGCGACCAGCAACGCATAATGGCTCATCTCGCTGACCGGAGAGGACGCGGCATCCACGCTGTGGGTCAGCGGACGACGCAGGAAACGCTTGACCAGCTTGTCAACACCCGAATCCAAGGTCGCAGAGAAAAGCATCCGCTGCCCGGCAGCAGGAGTGGCAGACAGGATGCGGGTGACGCCGGGCAGAAAGCCGAGATCAGCCATGTGGTCGGCCTCGTCAAGTACGGTGACCACGACATCGTCCAGCCGTACCTCGCCCTGAGACTTAAGGTCTTCCAGGCGCCCGGGTGTGGCCACCACGATGTCGACGCCTCGTCGGAGTTGCTTCACCTGAGGGACCTTGGAGACTCCGCCGACGATTGTTGTCACGCGAAGCTTGGCCGCCTCAGCGAGCGGCTCGATCGTCGCGACGATCTGGCTGGCTAACTCGCGGGTCGGCGCGAGCACGAGTCCGCGTGGCGCCCCAGGCGAGCTGTGCCTGGCGATCGGGGAGCCAGAAGCGGTCAGCCCCGCCAAGCGAGAAACCAGCGGAATCGAGAACGCGAGAGTCTTCCCCGATCCGGTGCGGCCGCGTCCGAGCACGTCACGACCGTCAAGGGTGTCGGGCAGCGTGGCCTTCTGGATCGGGAACGGGGTGCTGGCGCCCTGCTGTTTGAGGGGGCCGATGAGCTTAGGAGAAACGCCCAAGTCGGTGAACGACGCGGGCGCAGAATCAAGTTGAGACAAGTAAAGACTGCTTTCAGCAAACGACGAATCATCACAACCCGATTCGGCTCGCGTCTTCATCGGTCGAGCCGACGGCGCGGCACACAAAAGCGGTGCGATGCCGGGCGCGATGTCCGCGCCCTAACGCTCATTGTTTCACACCGACGATCATCGGGAACAATCGAGCGAGCGCCAATTGCCAACGATCAGGGCGATATGCCAGCGCCCAATGCGCACCTGAAGCCTGATCGTGAGCCGGTTCGACAACACCAATTGGGCAGCACGATCACCGACTTCGACGGCCTCATCTTCGTCTCGCGAGACCTAACCCTGAATCCGCCGATTTCCCGCTGCTGCGCGTCCCCTAGCGTGCGCGACGCGGCCCATCGGCGGATTCAGGCTAACGCTCAGGTGCCACCCTCGCGCGCGATCTTTTCTGCGGCCACCAATGCCGCGCCAGGTTCTAAGTATTCGCCGCCGCGGACCAGCGGCTGGTCGTCCGCGCCGAGCCGGTAGATCAGCGGATGCCCGTTTGGGATATTGAGGGCCTGCACTTCAGCATCGGTCAACGAGTCCAGGATGGCGCACAACGCGCGCAGTGAGTTGCCGTGGGCCACCACCAGGACGCTTCCCGCTTCGTGTAGCGCGGGCCTGATGGCCTGCTCCCACGACTGGCCGACACGGACGATGACGTGGTGCAGCGATTCGGTCAGACCGAGCTCCGAGGGCGCATCGCCCAGACTGCGACGTTGTTCCTCAGACATCGGGGGCGGCGCCACATGAACCGATCTACGCCAGGTGATGAACTGTTCCTCGCCGTACTCGGCCCGCACGCCGTGCTTGGTTCGTCCGCTCAGCGCACCGTAGTTACGCTCGGCCAACCGCCAGTCGAGGATGGTCCGCTCTGGTGGAGACGTCAGCGTGCGGTTGAAGGCGTCAGCGGTCTGCCGGGCACGCAGGAGCGGCGAACAGAAGCAGATCGGCGGCCACAGTTCGGCCTCATTGAGCAACTCCGCCGCATGCACTGCTTCTTCGCAGCCATATTCGGTGAGCGGAACGTCCAGCAACCCGCAGAACAGCCCACCCGCGTTCGCCTGGCTTTGGCCATGACGGACGAGTACCAGATTGTTCGTCATCACTGTTCCTTTCACCGTGGTCGGCGCGCGATAGACGCGTTCGATAGCACCTACTGTCGCACGACTGGGCGAAACGCGCAGCGCACAGCTGACGGAAACCACCCGCGAGTTCCGTCAGGGGTTGAACCCGGACGATTATTGTCCGCTGATCGCACGCTGAACCTGGGCCCAGCGGGTCTGTTTCGGATCGCTCAGCGTGACCACCTCTGCTATCTCGCCATCGGCACGCCGCAGCTCGACGCTCGCAGATAGCTCGTCGGCGGAGATGATCTGCCAGCTGCCACCGCTCACCTGCCAGGCGGAGATCACGGGCGGTGGATATGCAAGCGGACTTTTTCGCGTCCACCCGACTTCGTCTCCACGATCGAAGAAGTGGCGGTAGGCATAGATCAGCGGATGCCAAGCCTGCGGATCGATGTGATCTGTGCCATCGACAGTGATGTCGGTGGCCGCATGCACCCTGAGCACCTCGGCTTCGACCAGACCGAAGATTTCGTCGACGCTAGGGGTTATGCGCCGCACGCGCGCTTCGATCTGCAGCGGAGCTTCGGCAACCCGCGGGACCTGCACCAGATCGGACGCGATAGCGCTCAGCCCGGCTCGCTCGAATTTTTGCGGCTCGAACTCGTATGCTCCCGACTTCTCATCAGGTACCGGATCTTTCCCGGTCACTCCGGCGAGACGCTCGACATGCGTCCACTGCTGCGCTTCGGGAAAGTTCACCGTCAGCTCACGGTGGCGGCGAAGATTGTCCAGCGATTGACCGCCTTCTTCGAGACCAAGAACGATCGTGCGACCCAAAGCGAAATGACTGGAAGCCGGCGCAAGATTGGTCGTGCCATCCGGATTTCGCGTCGCGACCAGATAGACCGGCGTTCCGACGTAGAGGACGCTCGGTTCGATAACCCGAAACCCGCGCTTATCTTGCATATCGCAAGCTTAGCCTGGATCTGCCGATGGGCGGCGTCGCGAGCGGCACCTGGCGGGGGCGACGGCAAGGCGGACGAAGGAAGCGCACCGGGGTGCGCTGGCGGAGGACAACGCAGCCAGCGCGCACGCCAGGGGACCCGCACAGCAGCGGGAAATCGGCGGATTCAGGCTTAGTCGGTCCCCCGTTCACGCAACCGAGGCCGGCTGCCTGAAGTGATGTTGGCCTGCGTCGCGAATGCAACTAAAGTGAACCTACATTCAGGTTCGACTTGAACCGCTATCCACACGATGCAGGCAGGACACCGGCCAGATGACACTAGACCGAGTCGTACGAGCCGACGCCGTGCGCAATCGGGAGAAGATCTTGGTCACCGCACGCGAGCAGATCGCGGCGCACGGCCCCGAGGTTGGCATGGTCGAGATCGCTAACGCCGCCGGAGTGGCGGTAGGCACCTTGTATCGTCACTTCCCCACCAAAACCGATCTTGTCAAAGCGATCCTCACCGAGCGCATCGAAGAACTGGTTACCGCGATCGAGACTTGCGTCGCGCGAGTGCAAACCAGACAGACGCAGGCCGCGGACGAAGTGCTGCAATTCATGGGGCGGATGCTAGAGATGGCGTCCGCCGATCATTCGCTCA
>JALHFX010000162.1:2872-5344 GCA_022837595.1 Propionibacterium sp. | reverse complement strand
AGTATGGTGAGCACGCGCGCTTCTCCATGGAGCTGCCGACCGGCGGACGGTTCATGGTGATGTTTTCAACCAGCGACTTCCCGGTCGCCACGCGCTGGCTCCTGCACAACCCCGACCAGAAGGTGGCTGCTTTCGTCCTGCCGGGGACCTCCCGGCCCGAAGGATTCCTGGCCGCCGAGCAGGCCGGCACTCTCATTCAGCTCGGAGCGGGACAGACCCGCACCTTCCACGTACGCACAGGTTTGGAGAAGAACTGACATGGACATCGCAGTTATTGGATCAAATATGGTCGATCTGATCACCTACGTCTCCCGGATGCCCGAACAGGGCGAGACCCTGGAGGCACCGGATTTCCGGCTGGGATGCGGCGGCAAGGGCGCAAATCAGGCCATCGCCGCGAGCCGTCTCGGGTCAAAGGTGGTCATGGTCAGCAGGGTCGGCAACGATGCCTTCGCCGACAACACTCTCACGAACTTCCGGGACAACGGCATCGACACCACCCATGTGCTGCGGACCGCCGCGTCCTCCGGCGTTGCTCCCATCTTCGTCGACCCACAATCGCGTAACTCCATCCTTATCATCAAGGGCGCCAACTCCCTGCTGAGCCCGGAGGATATCGACAACGCAGCGGACGATATCAAGTCATGCCAGCTCATCGTCCTGCAGCTCGAGGTTCCGCTCGAAACCGTCTACCACGCCGTCGACTTCGGTCGCCAGCACGGCATCCCTGTGCTACTCAACCCGGCACCGGCAGACCCGAGTCTGGACTACGACAAGATCGCTTCGATCGACTACTTCGTCCCGAACGAGTCCGAGTTGGCGTTGCTGACGGGCAACCCCGTTGACACCATCGATCAGGTCAAGACGAGCGCACAGGAGCTCGTCGACAAGGGCATGCGCAACGTTATCGTCACGCTCGGCCACCGAGGGGTCCTCTGGGTGAGCGCGGCCGGAAGCGAATTCATCCCGGCGCAATCGGTCAAGGCAGTCGATACCACCGGCGCCGGAGACGCGTTCATCGGCGCGTTCAGCCATTCGTTGGTGCGAGGCCTCCCCGTCGCCGACGCGCTTCGGATGGCCAACGCCTATGCCGCCGACTCCGTCACAAAACAAGGCACGCAATCCTCCTACGCCACCGCCGAGGAGTTCGCCGCCATCTCGAGCCAGATGGGCCACGAAACGCCCAGCGTATGATGCTATCGAGCGTCAACCGGGCCCTGCCCAGCCGTCCCGCGTCCCCGACAGCCAAGCTGCACCAGGCAGCCCGGCGGCCGGGGCGCGGCTCCATGGACTCGGCCACCACGACACCGAAGAGCCGCCGGCACGGCCCGGTGCGGTACCAACGATCAAGCACAGTTCACAGGGAGCCCACTGATGGATCAACGCGACGCGCAAGCGCTCAATGTGGTGAAGCTCTACTTCGCAGAGGGCCTATCCCAGGCCGAAGTGGCCGCGGAGTTGGGGATTTCGCGTCCCACCGTGTCGAAACTCATCCAACACGCCAAGAACATGGGCTACGTCACGATTACCATCGACGATCCGCGCGAAAGCAGTTCGGTGCTCGCCCAACAATTGGCTGACATCTTCCAGCTTGAGGAGGTGCGCCTGACCGCACCACCTGTGGACGAGGAAGACCAGGTCCTGACCGGCATCGCCAGAAGTGGGGCCCGCCTGACCGAAGAGCTGGTTACCGACGGCATGTCTGTCGGGATCTCTTGGGGCAACACCATGTTCCATCTCGCCCGCGAGCTGGAGCGCCAAGATCGTCGCGATATTGAGATCGTGCAATTGAAGGGCGGTATCTCTCACTCAGCCACCATGACCAACGATGTGGAGACGATTCACGCCTTCTGCACCGCGTTCAATGCTCACGCCAACTACCTGCCCTTGCCGGTCATCTTCGACAATGTCGAGGTCAAGCGACTCGTCGAGACCGAACGTCAGCTCTCCTCTGTACTCGCCATGGGTCGCAATGCCGACATCGCCGTCTTCACTGTTGGATCCTTGGACGACCAATCGATGCTCATGAATCTCGGCTACTTCTCTGATGCCGAGATCAACACCGTGCGAGAACGAGGAGTCGGCGATGTTTGTTCGCGGTTCTACGACGCAAACGGGGAGGTGTGTCTGCCGTCGCTGGACGAACGAACCGTGGGCATCCAGCTTGATGAGTTGCGCAAGATACCGATCCGCCTGCTGGTCGCCGGCGGCAACCGTAAGACCGACGCCCTGGAAGCCGCGCTCAAGGCAGGATTTGCGACCCACCTGGCGACCGATTCTTTCACTGCGAAGAGACTGATCGTCCGCAACAGCGGCTAGTGTCGGGGCGACAGGACTCGAACCTGCGGTCTCCTGCTCCCAAAGCAGGCGCGCTAGCCACTACGCTACGCCCCGGTTGTTGCCGCATTCGCGGCGAACTCGACCAAGTGTACTGGACCGGCCAGCTTCGCTCCACTCGCTGGTCACGCCTCG
>JALHFX010000162.1:0-2823 GCA_022837595.1 Propionibacterium sp. | reverse complement strand
CCACCCATCGCGATACACCGAGCATCGTTGTGCTCGCGTCCGAGTTCAGCCAATTCGACCCGGTCGGCCAGCACCGCGCGGATGCCCTTCACCTTGTTGGCGGCGATCTGCTCGCCGTTACCCGAACCACCCAACACGATACCCAGCGAACCCTCATCCGCGGCTACGGCTTCGGCGGCTGGAATGATGTAATCCGGGTAATCATCTTGCGAATCATAGGTAGCCGCGCCGTGGTCGATCACCTCGAAGCCTTCGGCTCTCAGATGCTCGACGAGGTACTCCTTCAGTTCGAAGGCGGCATGATCGGTCCCGATGTGTACACGCATGTTCCATATGATCCCAGAAATCAGCCTTCGATGCTCTGGGATTGCTTCAGTGAACCGATTTCGGTTGCCGGACCGGATTCCAGCAGTCGGACGAAGCCCTCTTCGTCCAGGATTGGAAGCTTCAGTTCCTCGGCTTTGTCGGCCTTTGACCCCGCGTTCTCGCCGACCACCACGAAGTCCGTCTTACGGGAAACAGAGCTGGCGGCCTTACCGCCGCGCACGATGATCGCCTCTTTCGCCGAGTCTCTGGTGAAGCCTGTCAGTGTGCCTGTCACGACGACGGTCAGCCCGGCGAGAGTCTGCTGCAAGCCTTCGCCGGTCTCCGCAGATTCGTCGGCCATCCGCACGCCGGCCTTCGCCCAACGTTCGACCACGTCGATATGCCACGGCTCGGTGAACCACTCGGCAACCGCTTCGGCGATGATGAGGCCCACCCCATCGGTCGTGGCCAGTTCCTCGACCGATGCCGACCTGATCGCGTCCATCGAGCCGAAGCGTTCGGCCAAAGCTCTGGCCGCGCTAGGCCCAACATGGCGGATCGACAGACCGACCAATACCCGCCACAAGGGTTGATCTTTCGCGGTTTGAAGATTCGCCAGTAGCTTGTGACCACTGGCTGACAGCACACGTCCATCGACGACTTGCTCCGGCGGATCGGTCTTCTTGGCTGCCCTGGTATACAAAGGGACCCCGATCAGTTGCTCGGCGTCCAAGTCGAACAGGCCGGCCTCATTGCTGAGTACCCCGCTGGTCAGCAGTGCCTTGGCACCTTCCCATCCGAGAGCCTCGATGTCAAAGCTCTGGCGCGAAGCCAGCCCGAAGAGCCGTTCTGCCAGCTGCGCCGGGCACGATTTCGAGTTCGGGCAACGGATGTCTTTGTCGGATTCTTTCTCAGGGCGTAATTCAGTGCCGCAGATCGGGCAATGAGTGGGCATCACGAAGCTGCGCTCGGTGCCATCACGAAGCTCGACCACCGGTCCCAGGATCTCGGGAATCACGTCCCCGGCTTTGCGCAGCACCACCGTGTCACCGATCAGAACCCCCTTGCGGGCGACTTCCCAGGCGTTGTGCAACGTCGCCCGCGAAACCGTCGAGCCCGCAACTCTGACCGGTTCCATGACCGCGAATGGCGTGACCCGCCCCGTGCGTCCGACGTTGACCTGAATATCGAGCAGCTTCGTGTTCACCTGTTCGGGTGGGTATTTGAAAGCGATCGCCCACCGTGGCGCCCGCGATGTCTCGCCGAGCTCGATCTGGCGGTCCAATTCATCGACTTTGACGACGACGCCGTCGATCTCGTGTTTGAGATCATGCCGGTGTTCGCCGTAGTACGACACATATTGCAGGACCTCGTCGGTTGTGTTGACGACTTTGTACGCCGGCGAGGTCGGGAATCCCCAGCCCGCCAAGAACTCGTAGGCCTGCGACTGGCGTCGCACATCCAGACCCTCGTACGCCCCGATACCGTGGACGAGCATCTGGAGCGGACGCGATGCCGTCACCGCCGGGTTCTTCTGGCGAAGAGAACCGGCAGCCGCATTGCGCGGGTTCGCGAACGGGGCTTTGCCCGACTCGACCAGCGAAGCATTCAGATCGGCGAAGCCCTCAATCGGGAAGAAGACCTCGCCCCGAACCTCCAGCAGAGCGGGGATATGCTCCCCTTGCAGCAGATGCGGGACCCCAGCAATTGTCGCGACATTCGGCGTGATGTCCTCCCCCACTCGGCCATCACCACGCGTCGCTGCGGAGGTCAACCGACCATCCCTATACACCAGATCGACCGCCAGTCCGTCAATCTTCACCTCGCACAGCCACGATGGGTCTGCGGTGGCCAAGAGCCGCTGGGTGCGGGTTAGCCAATCGACGAGTTCTTGGGTGTTGAAGACGTTGTCGAGACTGAGCAGACGCGCCAAGTGTGTGACCGGCGCGAAGTCGGTGATTCGTTGCGCAGCTCCAACACGCTGGGTGGGGCTTTCGGGAGTACGCAGCTGCGGAAACCGTGCTTCGAGATCCTGCAGCTCGCGCATCAACCCGTCGTATTCGGCGTCCGAGATCGTGGGAGCATCTTGGCCGTAATAGGCCTCTTGGGCGTCATTGATGAGACTCGCGAGTTCACTCCAGCGGTGCTTGTCGTCCAGACTCGCCTCGCCGATCTCGGCGGATTCGCTCAACTGTAATTCGGCACTGCTGATCTGGTCGTCATCCGAAGGCATGGGTCAATCTTGGCAGTCGGCGCAAAGCCGGTATCCGAGCGCGCTCAGGAAACGAACTTCGGCGCCCACAAAGTGGTCTCTCGAGCAGCCTCGAACGCGGTCATCACTTGGCGTTTGTTAAATTGTTCGGGCCGGTTGACGAGCCAATTCGCGATATCGAGCTGGTCGATAACCGCAACGTCTTCGGGGAATCGTTCGATCACTAGCCGACGATCGTTTACCGGGACGATCACGCCAGTAATGCCGATCTCCCAGCGCATCGTGGTAGAGAATCCATCAGCACG
>JALHFX010000161.1 GCA_022837595.1 Propionibacterium sp. | reverse complement strand
CAATCATCATGGTCTGGCCAGTGCCGACCGGAAGGCTCCCGCAGCTGTCGTTGCGCGGCTCACCAGCGAAGCACTTGATCATGCACCCGCCGGCGTTGGTCGGGTGCGGACATGGCTCAGCCTTGAGCGGATCGAAGGGCCGGCACCGGTGTCGCTGCCCGATGTGGCCCGCGATCATCTTGACCGGCAGGGACACGCCACCTTGGACGCCGCACTGGCTGCCCGTTCAGCCGGCCACGCACTCGACGACCGTACCGGTCACCACGCCCTATCCGCGCTCCAGCAAGACACCACCAGACCACGGCACTTGTCGCGGGAACTGCCCCGCTCCGGAAACCCCGGCACCACAGTGCCAAGGATCGGTTGAATCTCGCGATTCCTGTTGGCTGAGTGAGCAAGAGGCGAGACCAACAAGGCGTGTGGTGATGAAGCCGCTCCCGCGGCCACATATCCACAAGGAACCGCGATGATCCCACAAACGATCGGCACCCAGCCGCTGGCGGCACCGGATGGCTGTCCGGATGGCTGTATCGCTCTGGCCGAGCTCGAGTACCTGCTCGACACCGGACGCATCGACCACATCGTGCTTGCAGGCACCCCGATGGTGTCTCTGGAAGGGATACGCGACTATCTACGGCGCCACGCCGACCTCGAGCCATCAGAGGGGTCCGAACTGCAGCCCCTACTGGTCAACATCAACCGCGCTGAATCGACTGCCAGCACGTCCAGAAGCCCCAACGCTAGGAGCACACCATGAACGACAAACTGCTAGACCCGAGTCGACAGATCGCGGCGCAGTTCGTGTCCTGCACCAGCGTGGCCGCCGCGGGTGTCAGCGTTCCGCGCTTGGGTTGGATCTCGCGTTTCTGGCGATCACACGTTGCCGAGGGCGTGGCGCGATGACGGGGGCTGCTGTGCGGCGTTATGAGTCGATTCAGGATGCTGCGGAACGTACCGGGGTGAGTCAAACGACCATCAGAAGATACATACATCTCGGAGTGTTCAAGGCTTACCGGATCGGGCGCCTGATCCGCCTGGATCCGCTCCAGGTTGATTTGGCATTGGATCCCTTGAGGGACTCACGGCGTCGATGACCGCGGATCCAGGCCGTCGGCGCCGGGGTACGTGTACTGGGCTGGCTGTCTGGCTCAGCAGGAACTCCCGTTGTTCTATGGGTAAGTGCCGAGGCGCGTTCGCTCCCTGCCCTTGACTGAGAAGAACTCCACAAGAGCCACATTCATTCATGTACGGCGCGGGTGATGTCCGCGTCGAGACGGTTCCCGACCGGATCATCCAGGCGCCGACCGATGCGATCGTGCGCGCGTGCATCTGCGGGTCTGATTTGCACCAGTACCACTTGATGCCGCACGCCGAGCACGGCAACCCGATCGGGCAGGATCTCATCGGTGTCGTCGAGGAGGTCGGTCCGCACCGTCTCCGTTCGCGATCAGCGACAACACGTGCGTGTTCTGCCGCGAAGGCTTCCACACCGCGTGTATCTACGGCTCCTGGTATGGGATGCCGGCGGCCTGCAGGCGGAGCTGTCGCGCATCCCGCTGGCCGACGGCTCGCTGGTGAAGGTGCCCGGCATCGACCCGGCGACCGTCGGCGAGGGCCTGCTGGCCTCGCTGCTGACTCTGTCGGACGTCTACCTCACGGGTTATTACGCCGCCCACATGGGGCAGGCTGAGTCGGGCAAGACCGTGACCGCGGTCGGTGGAAGAACGACGCGGTGGCTCCGCCGTCGGCGAGGATGTCGCTGCCGGTCATGAACGCATCCTTCTCTCCGAGCAGCAATTCGCCAACGTTGATTTCGTGTAGTGATGGATGCGTGGTCAGGGCTTGACGAGCACCTTGATGGCTGTGCGTTCGTCCATGGCGCGATATCCCTCAGCGATGTCGGCGAGCGGCAACGTGAGTGTGAAGACACCGGAAACGTCGAGTTTGCCAGCCAGGACGGGGACTGTCTGAATAACGGTGGATCAAGGATCCTCAGATCGTTGTGGATCCGAATTCGGTAGCCATCCGGTCGGCGATCTGCTTCATTCGTTGCTCGGCTGCTGATTGGTACACCATCGCTACTGTGGGCGTGGTGTGACCGAGCATCACCATGATCTCCTTGGTGGTGGCACCTTGCTGGGCCGCCAGGGTTGCCGCGGTCTTGCGGAGGTCATGCACAGTGAGTGTCGGACGTGCGATCGCGTCGCGCCCTTTGACGTGTGCTTCGCGTAGCACGGTGGCGTGGAGTGGGCTTTCTCCGTCGAGCGCCGTGAAGAGCAGGCTGGCCCGGTTCTTGCGCGGGTGGTCCTTCAAGTACGTCGTCAGCCCTGGGCGTAGAAAGCTTGGAGCGTAGACGGTCCTCAAGGCCGCTTTCGTCTTTGGTTTGCCGATCATGTACTCGCCGTCGATACGCGATACCGCCTGCGTGATCGTGATCCGTCCGCTCTTGGTGTCGACATCTTGTAATCGAAGTCCGCGGACTTCTCCTGATCGCAGTGCGCAGAAGGCGGCGAGCATGAGAGGCAGCCGGTAACGCTCAGGCACAGCCGCGAGGTAGGCACGCAGTTCGGCGATAGTGAGGGTCTCAGCCCCGTGCTTTGGTGCGGGTTTGCCGTTGGCGCCAGGGACTTTGCACGGGCTTGAGGCGATCAGTCCTGCTGCGACTGCTTCGTTCATCACCGAGCGTAGAAACAGGTAGGCGTTGGCGGTTTGCGTGGGGTGTCCTTGTGCCGATGACGTTGCATGCCAGACGTTCACGTCGTCTTGTGTGATCTGGTCGATCACCGTGTCGCCGAACGTGGGCGCCAGTTCCAGCCGCATCTGTTTGCGGTAGTTCGAGGCTGTGGATGCTCGCAGTGGCTTGACTGGACGATTCATCCGGCGTTGGATGCACTGCTCGGCGTAGTCGGCCAATGTCGGCGCGGCCGGCTTCTGTGGCTCTTCGGTCGGGGTGATCGGGTTCCACACGTTGAGCCGGATGTCACGCTCGATGTTGTCCAAGAAGGCCTCCGCTTCGCCGATGGAGGCGAACGCGGGTCCGTTGTAGCGTTGGCCGTTGGGGCCGACATATCGTGGCCGGTACTTGGGTTTGCGTCCCCGTACCGTTGATGGGCGAGTCTCGATCTGGCCGAACGACCGCCGAGGTGGCGTTCCCATGTGGCATCTCCTCCACGAAAGCCCCGAAGGTTTTTGGGGCTGGATTTGGGGCTACGGCGCGAGATTTGGGGCTAGCTGTGGTCATTGCTGAACACTTCCCGAAACGACGAAACCCGGATCTACCAGGCATCATACCTAATAGAACCGGGCATAGTAAAGTGCGCGAGAGAGGAGTTGAACCTCCACGCCC